>CAYJJJ010000046.1:0-15062 GCA_964370465.1 uncultured Oscillospiraceae bacterium | reverse complement strand
CGTAGTAATGCTTTCATGTTTTTGTTAAACGAGCAAAACAATCCATATATCAAGGGGTTTTTGAAAAAAGAATTGGAACTGTGTTCTTTGTAAAATAAACATAATACAATGATTATCTTAGGAGAAACTTATGAAATATAATTTCAAACCCGGCAGATACCGCCATTTTAAGGGCAATGAGTATGAGTTGTTATACACAGCAAGACATAGCGAAACCCTTGAAGAAATCGTCGTGTATAGGGCGTTATATGGCGAATACGGTATCTGGGTGCGACCTGCTTCAATGTGGGGCGAAATGGTTTCACATGAGGGTGAGGATGTTGAAAGATTTAAATATATAGGGGAATAGTTTCAGGCGATATTGCGAAATTGCAATATCGTCTGTTTTTTTGTTCTAACTTTGTCCATTTTTTAATATTAGTTAGTAGGTGATTATATGGACAAGATTAAAACAAAAGAAGTAATAAAATTCTTAGATGAAAGTTTATACCGATATGCCGCTGCGAAACTTGATAAATTATCGGATAAAACTCTGTTTGAACTTCGGATAAGAAAAGACAACCCAATAACTGCGGTAACAGATAGCGGGATAATTTCGCTCGGTCAGAGAGAAGCGCAAAAAGACGAGATTGAGAGCTCGTATATGCGTCTTTTAAATTATTCGCTTCACTCCTATAAAAACGAGATAAAAAATGGATATTTAACGCTTCCCTCAGGGTGTAGGGTAGGTTTCTTTGGTACAGCTATCTTATCTGATAATGGTGAGATAGAGTCTGTCCGAGATGTTTCGGGGTTTAATATTCGATTTGCAAACGATATAGAGGCGGACGCTAGTAGAATAACTGCTATTAATTTTAAAGGGCTTTTGATTATAGGGCCACCAAATTGCGGGAAGACAACTCTTCTGCGCGATGTGATAAAAAAGCTCTCAGCAAATGGGAAAAAGGTTTCCGTTATCGATGAGCGCAGTGAAATAGCATTTGATAACAACTTAAACTTAGGGGTAAACGTTGATGTTTTAAACGGATATCCCAAAAAAGATGGTATATCGCTTGCCACAAGAACTCTCTCGCCGGAGTTTATCGCCTGTGATGAAATAGGTTCTCAAAAAGAGGCGGAAGAGATATTCTTCTCAACTCTATCCGGTGCCTCTTTTATAGCAACTGTGCATGCAAAAAATTTCGGTGAAGCAATGCAAAAAGAGGGGATAGCAAATCTTGTTTCCGTAGGTTGCTTTGATACATTTGCAGTGCTTAAAAAGCCTGGCGAGCGGTATGAGCTTATCTGTAAGGGCGGTGTGTGATATGGTTTTTTTTGGAGCGGTGCTTATTGTTGCAAGCGGTTGTTTATTTGGAGTGATTAGGGTTTTAAAAGAGCGAGAAAAGCTGAGCGGCTACACCCTTTTAGTGCAGATTATTTTTGATATCATTGAGCTTATAAAATATAAAAAACTTAAAACAGGCGAAATAATTAAAAAACTGAGCAATGACAGCAGATACAATATCTTCTGTACATTGCAGATATTTGCCGATGAGATTCGCAGTAGCGGTGATATAAGTTTTGCTTGTGAGAAAAGCTTTACCGATGATAGAACGGCGCCTTATGAACGAGAGCTATATAAAATACTAAAAGTTATAGGTCGTGATAGCGAAGAAATGCAGATAGAAAAGCTAATTTACTTAAAAAGCGAAATCGAGAGGGAAGTTGCCGCTAAAAAAGAGGAATTTATAAAGAATAAAAAGCTCTATACAACATTGAGTTTCGGAGTTTCCTTTATTTTAGTCTTAATGCTTATATAGGGGTGTTTTATGGAAGTTGAATTAATTTTTAGAATTGCGGGGATAGGGATAATTGTTTCTGTTTTGAATCAAATACTTATAAAATCGGGCAGAGATGAGCAGGCGATGATGGTGACAATTTCAGGGCTTGTTGTGGTACTTATGATGGTTATAGAGGAGATAGCAGAACTCTTTGAAATTGTCCGCTCGGTATTTAATTTATGAACAGTATAGCTATTCTAGGCGGTGTGTTTGTAATATCAATAATATCCTACACATTAAAAGACCAGCTCGGTGGCGTTTATCCGCTGCTTATAACCGCCGCAGTATGCGTTTTCGGGGCTTATGCAATAACCTCTTTTTTACCGCTCCTCGAAGAGCTCTCTGCAGTAGTTGCTTACAGCGAAGAGGCTGGAGTGGTTATATCGGTAGTTATTCGTGTTTTTTTAGTAAGTGTTGCGGTGGAGGTTTTGGGGAGTATCTGTTTTGATCTCGGCATGACAAGCTATAAGACGCTGATAACTGTCTTTGGCAACTTTGCTATTGTTGCTATTATGTTGCCGACTATTACAAAGGTGTTATCCGATATCGTAAGATATATACATTCGGTGTGAATTATGAAGTATAAAAGAATTTTAATGGTATTACTTTTTATATCGGTATTCCGAAGTCCAGTAGCAGCTGAAGGTTTTGAGGGACTTGAATACGATAATATAGTTGAAAACGGAATAGATATCGGCGGTTTCTTTGATTTTTTGCTCGATACTCTTTTTTTAAATGTCGGTGAAGTGTGGAATGTTTTTTTCTCTGGCTTTTTAATAGCGGTACTTTCTGCCATACTCAATATGTTTGTTGTGGATATTAAAAAAGAGCGTTTTTTCTATACTGTCGTATCTTTTGCGCTGGTTTCGACTCTTCTATCGCCTTTAATAGACCTTATATCAGCTGTCAGTGTTACTATTAGCGGTTATATAACCTTTCAGACGGGATTTGTGCCGATATACACAGCCTCTTTAATAGCGAGCGGAAATGTTGTTATGGGGACTGTTTCAAATGTAGTGTTATTATTCCTGTCACAATTTTTGGGACTTCTAATTGACGGGTTTTTGATTAAGATAACAACGCTTTTCATTTTGGTTTCAGTATCGGCTTCGCTTCTTGCTGAAGTATCAACAGAAAAAATAACGGCATTTTTAAAAAAATCTATAAACTTAATTATTGTGTTTATAAGCTCAATTTATATATTTGTATTTATTTTACAGGGGATAGCCGCTAAAACCGCAGACACATTAGCGCTAAAAACCGCAAGACTTGCAGCAGGCTCGTTTATTCCGGTTATAGGAAGCGTTATTTCTGAGGGATTTGGAACAATTGTCAGCTACTTAACAGTTGTAAAGAGCAGTACAGGAATTGCGGGCATTGTTTCGCTGTTTGCACTTTTTATCCCTATAATACTCAAGTGCCTTGCCTTTTTATTAGTTATTATGCTCCTTGAACTTATTTTCTCAGTAACAGAAAACAAGCAAGCCGCAACGGTTCTTGCGAATATAAATAGTGGTATATCTTTTCTTATAAGTGCACTTATAATGGCACTTGTTGTGACGGTATTTGGAATTGCAACAGCACTTATGTTTGGAGTTGATATTTAATGGATGCTTTAAAAGAATTTGCGGTGCTATTATCCTGCTTGTTTGTTGTCTTCTCAATTATAGTTGGAATAGCGCCTGGGGATTTCTCAAAGAAAAACTTAAAAATAATATCGGGGCTCACCCTTGTACTTGTTACTTTTATTTTTATGAGTAGTATGGATTTTTCAGATATTTTTATGCCACAATCGGCAGAGATTGATATCGATGAAGTAAATGATGAGATAGAAGATATTCTATCTGAGAGCTTGACTGCATATATCTATGATATATACGGTGTGGAGGGGGAGGCAAGAGCATATGTGCAGGGAGATGATAGCAGAGTATATAGAATAGACATCAAGTGTGATGAAGAAGATGAAAATGCAATAAGAAATGACTTTATAAATCAATTTGGAGAGATTGAATTAAATTTTTTCTGAGGGTAAAATTGTGAAAATCATAGATAATATTTTAAAAAAACTGACAGATGAAAAGAAGAAAAACATTTTGTTGGCAGTGGGTCTGCTCGGTATCCTGTTGATAGGACTATCAAATATCGATTTTGGAAGTGAGCAGGTTGTTGCAGAGCAGGCAGAGCAACTGGAGCCACAACTTCTAGCAGATGGAATTGAAACTATTCTCGCAGAAATTTCAGGGGTCGGCGCTGTTTCGGTATATCTTACTTATGAGAGCGGCGCTGAGGATGTCTACCTCTATGAAGAGGATGCAACTTATGAGCAGTCGGGCGATGAGGTTGTGAGTAAGACGCAGACAGAGGTAGTGCTGATTGACGGTGATGGAAAGAGCGCTGTCGTTTCCAAAACCCTCGAGCCGAAAGTTTTAGGTGTACTTGTTGTCTGCGAGGGCGGTGCGAGCGCTGTAGTTCGAGAGGATATCATCAGTGCAGTTAAAGCGGTTTTTAATATCGATTCAAATAGAATACATGTCACCGAGATGACAAATTAGGAGGAAAATATGAGAAACAGAAAATCATTTATAATGGCGGTATTAGTTCTTTGTCTTGGAGCGGCGGTTTATCTAAATTGGCAATTTTCAAATGCAGGAGAAGACCTTGTTTACACAGGCAACATAACAGGGGATGTCGAGGAAGTTGTTGACGGCGATGAAACAGGCGATGATGAGGGTGATGCAGATAAAAACTATGGCGATGTGAAGTATGTTATCGGAGAAGAAGGTGTAGATGATGACTACTTTGCTATGACGAGAATAGACAGAGATAAGGCTCGTGAAGAGGCGATAGACACTGTACAAGAGATACTCTCAAGCGCAAATATCGACAGCGCTGGCATAGAGGAGGCCGCGAAAACTGCAACGAATATTGCGATGGCAATGGAGAGTGAGAGCAAAATCGAAGCTACTATAAAAGCTAAGGGTTTTGATGAGTGCGTTGTTTTTATCGATGAGGAATATGTGACTGCAGTTGTCCAGACAGACGGGCTTACAGCAGGCGAAGCCGCAACTATAAAAGACGTTGTTTTATCATCGTATGACACAGCAGTTGAAAATATAAGAATTGTTGAGGTAAAATAGTTGTCAGAGCGGTTTTTTGTGGTATAATAGTTATATATCATATTTTATTGTTTTTAAAATTAAGGAGTTTGCAAAAATGGACGATAAGAAGTATAAACAAAAAGTCGGCAGCCTTAAAATTTCAGGCGAAGTTATAACTTCGATTGCTAAAACTGCGGCGCTTGAAATCGAGGGGGTTGTGTCGGTCGGCAGTAATAAGACGGGATTTTTTGGTATTATCGATAAATATACTAAAAAGGCTGTGTCGGTGAGTTTAACCGAAGAATCTGCAGTGATTGACATTTATATAACTGTTGGCTACGGTGTCAAAATTGCACAGGTGGGACCTAAGGTTCAAGAGAATATAAAAGATTCAGTGCAGAATATGACCGCAATATCTGTAGATAAGGTGAATGTCTATATCGCGGCGGTTAATTCAACTAACAATTAGAACTAAATAAACTCTCGTAATCGAGGGTTTATTTATTCGAGAGGATTATTAAAGTGAAATTATCAAGGCATGAAGAGAGAGAGCTATTATTAACACTTTTATTTGAAAAGATGTTTGACGATAGCAGTTGCGAGCAGTTTTTAGAGTCTGCTGCAAAAGATAGAGATGTGGAGCTTTCGGGATATATTATCGATGGCTTTATTGGCGTTTACAATAATATCGATAAAATTGACAGTTTTATCGAAAAAAATCTAAAAAACTGGACAATGCAAAGACTTCCAAAGATGGTGCTTGCAATACTAAGGCTTTCTATCTACGAAATATTATTTATCGAAGAAATACCTGTCAGTGTTTCTATTGATGAGGCGGTTGAACTTGCAAAGAGCTTTGCGGGGGACGATGACCCTGCGTTTATAAACGGGGTGTTAAGCTCAGTTGAAAAGTCGATATGACCAAAGGGTATTTAGGGATTGACACAAGCAACTATGCTTCTTCTGCTGCATATCTTGATGGGGATACTCTGCTAAGCGAAAAAGAGCTGATAACCCTTGAAAAAGGAATTGGTCTACGGCAGAGTGACTGTGTTTTTTTACATAGCAAAAATTTAAATAAAGTTATTGAGCGCCTATTTGAAAACTACGACTGCAAGATTTTCGGTATTGGGTTTTCAAAAACCCCAAGGGACATAGAGGGCTCATATATGCCGGCTTTTGTTGTCGGCACAAATGTTGCGCTATCTCTTGCCGCTGTGCTAAAAGTTCCAGCACACTTTTTCTCGCACCAAGCGGGACATGTAGCGGCCGCTATCTATGGGAGTGATGCTACAAATCTTTTAGACAAAGAGTTTTTAGCAGTTCATTTAAGCGGTGGGACGACCGACCTTTTAAAAGTTTCGCCATGCAAGGATAGAATTTTCAAGATAGAGCAGATTGGTGGCAGTCTTGATCTCATGGCAGGACAAGCAGTTGATAGAGTTGCGGCAATGCTCGGGTTGCCATTTCCAGGTGGCGCTATGCTCTCAGAGCTTGCAAAAAAAAGCGACAGGAGCTTTAAAATAAAACCGTATATTAAAGGTTATAATATATCACTATCAGGTGTTGAGAATAAATGCACAGAAATGAAGAAAAACGGTGAGCCTGATTGTGATATAGCAAAGTATTGTATAGATTATATTTGTTTTGCAATTAAATCTATGCTTACTGCCACTAGAAAAGATTATAATTTACCGGTCTTAGGGGCAGGCGGTGTCCTTTCAAATGAAACGATAAAAGCGATGTTTATAACAGATTTTGATGGACATGTTGCTCCGCCAAAATTCAGCGGGGACAGCGCTATAGGGCCTGCATTTTTATGCAAATTAAAAGAGGAGTATTATGGATAGTAGGGTTATTTCGGTAACTGAGCTTAACAATACAGCAAAAGAGCTTATTGAGCAGTTTTCGCTCTTTAAAAACCTCTATATAAAAGGCGAAATTGCCGACTTTAAAGGCGCTTCCAAAAACGGGCATATATATTTTACACTTAAAGATGAAGTTTGCAGTGTGCGTGCTGTTATCTGGAAAGGCAATATTACAAAGGCGGTTAGAAACTTAAAAAACGGTTCTGAAGTTTTAATTGCAGGCAAAATTTCACTTTACAACAAAGGCGGTTATATCAATATTACTGTCTATGATGTTATAGAAAAAGGCGCTGGGGACTTAGCACTAAAAAAAGACGAAATATATAAAAAGTACGAAAACCTTGGGTATTTCAAAGATGAGAATAAAAAAGTGCTCCCAAAATACCCCGAAAAAATAGCTGTTATAACCTCAAAGAGAGGCGCCGCTATCGGCGATGTTTTAAGAACTATTAATATGCGCTATTCTAATTGCACTGTAACTGTTATTGATGTAGCTGTACAAGGTGAAGAGGCGCCAAAACAGATAGCAAAGGCGGTTTTAGAAACAGACAATAAGTACGACCTAATTTTTATCACAAGGGGCGGCGGTAGCGAAGAGGATTTATCCGCTTATGATAGTGCAGAGGTTTTAGAGGCTGTTTTTCGATGTGAAACGCCGGTGCTCTGCGCTGTAGGGCACGATAGAGATATCTCACTACTTGATCTTGTCTGTGATAAAAGTGCGTCAACGCCAACGCAAGGGGCTGTTTTAGCAGTACCTGACAGCAAATCTGTTTTAGCGGATTTAGAGAAGGTATCACAGGGGCTTTTAAAAGCCGTCCAGTCAATTTATACAGAGAAACACAAAGACTATATAATCTGCACTAAACACAAAGGTCTAACAGGGTTTAAACAGCAAATACAGAGCAGGCTTGATGATATTAACAAACGAAAACTTAAGCTCGATGAACAGATAAAAAATCGTCTGCGAGAAGATGAATTTAAGCTGATTTTATCGGCTGAGAGAATAGAGAGTTTGAGTCCGCTCAGTGTGCTAACTCGTGGATACTCTATCGCACTAAAAGATAACAAGCCGATAATAGATGCAAAACATCTGAAAAATGCAGATAACGTTTATATAAAACTTTTAAAAGGCGGATTTACTGCCAAAGTTTCTGAGGTGGATTATGAGTGATTTTGAAACAAAATTAAATAAACTTGATGAGATTGCAAATAAGCTTGAGAGCGGTGATCTTTCACTTGAAGATTCACTAGCACTTTATAAAGAGGGGTGTTTATTAGCAGAAAGCTGTAAAAAAACCCTCGAAGAAGCTAAAATAACCATTGAGGGTTTTGAAGGGGATTTGAGTTGATGAATTTTGATGCCAAATATTCAGAGTATCAAAAACTTATTGAAGAGCGCTTAAGCGTTGCGGTATCTGAAACTGATGCGCCTTATGGCGAAGTAGTTGATTCAATGAGATATAGTCTGCTCGGTGGCGGCAAGAGAATACGCGCTATCTTGATAATTGCATTTTGCGAGATGTTTGGTGGTGATAGGGAAGCGGCGCTCGATTTGGCTGTTGCTGTTGAGATGGTGCACTGTTACTCGCTTATCCATGATGATTTGCCCTCTATAGACAACGATGACTACCGTCGTGGTAAACTATCAAACCATAAGAAGTTTTGCGAGAGCACAGCATTGCTTGCGGGAGATGCCCTTCTAACAGAGGCATTTGTGCAAATATCGCACTCGGATAATCTTTCTGATAGACAAAAGGTTGAGGCGATTAAAGTTTTGTCTTATAATATCGGATACCATGGTATGATTGGTGGACAGGTTGTTGATATCGCATCTGAAAACAAAGATGTTGGGGCGAAAACCCTTGAAACTATCCACAAGCTTAAAACGGGAAAACTTATAGAAAGCAGTGGTGTTTTGGGAGCAATTGCGGCTGATGCGTCTGCGCAGATGATAGATGTTGCAGTAGCATATTGCAATAAAGTTGGACTTGTTTTTCAGATAGTTGATGATATTTTAGATGTAACTGCTGATTTCTCGAAGCTCGGTAAACCGATAAACAGCGATGATAAAAACAAAAAAGCAACTTATGTCAGCTTATATTCACTTGATGGCGCAAAAGAAAAGGCAGAAAATTTGACAAATGAAGCTAAAAAGGTTATAAATAATTTAGAAAATAATGAATTTTTATCCGCTCTTGCTGATAAATTATTAATGAGGTCATTTTAATCGATGGAAAACTTTTTTCTAACACAAAACTATATTTTAACAGTCGCAGTGCTCGGTTGGGGCTCTGCTCAGTTAATAAAATTCTTAATTCATTTCGCATTCAAAAAGAAAGCAAATTTTGAGCGACTATTTGGCTCGGGCGGTATGCCATCAAGCCATACGGCAACAGTCTGCGGAATGGTTATAGCCACAGGGCGCAAAGTTGGGGAAGCATCCCCTTTGTTTGCAATAGCGTTTGTCGTAGCGGCAATTGCGATTTACGACGCTATGGGAGTGCGCAGGGCGGCTGGAGAACATGCAAGGGTAATTAACTTAATTGTCGATGAAATTAAGCAAGATGATATTGATATCCGTGAAGAGGATATGGAGATATTCGACCCAACCGATAAGCCTTTAAAAGAATTCTTGGGACATACACCAATGGAGGTTTTAGCAGGAGCATTGCTTGGCATTTTGCTTGCGATGATGATACCTGTATATTAGTTATGAAAAGTTATAGGTTTTTAAATAGTGATATAAATGGGGCGAAACTTCGAACCCTGAATTTAACACAGATTAATATATTATCAGCTGAGATACGCTCGTTTTTGATTGATTCAGTATCAAAAACTGGCGGTCATTTAGCGTCTAACTTAGGTGTTGTTGAATTAACTTTAGCTATGCACAACATCTTTGATTTAGATAAGGATGATATAGTTTTTGATGTTGGGCACCAGTGCTATGTCCATAAAATTTTGACGGGTAGACTTGATAAGTTCGATACTCTTCGCTCACTAAAAGGCATTTCAGGGTTTCCAAAACCCTCTGAGAGCAGATATGATAGCTATATTTCAGGGCATAGTAGCACCTCTATTTCAGTTGCAACTGGTATAGCAAAAGCTAAAAGGCTCGCGCGCGATAAAAGCTTTACCATTGCAGTAATTGGCGATGGTGCGCTTACAGGAGGCCTTGCCTTTGAGGGGCTTATTAATGCTACAAAAGATAAGGATAAGCTTATTGTTATTTTAAATGATAATGAGATGTCTATCTCGAAAAATGTAGGTCCATTTGGGAAATATCTTTCAAAAATCAGGACTAATGATAGCTACTTTAAAGCGAGAGATAGAGTTGAGAAAGCGATTGAAGGCTTACCTGTAATCGGCAAGAGCACAAAATCGGCGGCGACTAAAATTAAAACAGCTATAAAAAACACGCTTTATAGCTCAAACTTTTTTGAGGACTTCGGTTTTCACTATATGGGGCCTGTTGACGGACATAATTTCAAGGCTGTTTGTAGTGTCTTAAAAAGGGCAAAGCAGATGGATAAGCCGGCTTTTGTCCATATAAAAACTACAAAAGGCAAAGGATACTACCCATCAGAGCAAAACCCAGGAGCTTTTCACGGTGTTTCTCCGAATATGAACCATATATACCCTGAAATAAGCAATGAAGATAGCTTTTCAACCATTTTTGGCAAAGAGCTTGTTTCGATTGAAATCGAGCGTCGTAATTTAGTAGCTATTACTGCTGCGATGAAATACGGAACAGGGCTTCAGTATTTTAAAAAGCAGTTTCCGCATAAATTCTTTGATGTTGGGATAGCGGAGCAACATGCTGTTGTCTTTGCGGGCGGACTTGCAAGTGATGATTTAGTACCTGTCTTTGCCGTCTACTCAACATTTCTGCAACGTGCCTACGACCAGCTTATTCACGATATAGCGATAGCTGGTAAACATATTGTCCTCGGGGTTGATAGAGCGGGAATAGTCGGTGAGGACGGTGAAACTCATCAAGGGATATTTGATGTTTCTTTCTTAACTTCCGTTCCAAACACCACTATTTATTCACCGCATAACTACACACAACTAAAACATTCGCTCAGGGAAGCTGTGAGCGGTGAGGGGTTGGTTGCGGTTCGGTATCCTCGTGGATGCGAGGACTCATCTATTAAAGATATATGCACCGAGAATGATTATATCGAGGTTGGAAGCGGCAAAAAAGCTGTTGTTACTTATGGAAGATTATTCGCAAACGCATTAAAGGCAGCAGAAGAAAGTGAAGAGAAAATTGCTGTTATAAATCTCGTGAAAATTTTCCCGATTGAAAACGACTTAATTAAAAAACTATTAAAATTTGATGAGATATATTTTATTGAAGAGGGATTTAATGAGGGCGGCATTGGTGAGAAAATTGCTTGCAAACTACTGCTATCCGGATATAAAGGCAAATTCCTTTACAAAGGTGTTGAGGGATTTGTTCCTCAAGCGATGGTACCAGAGTCGTTAACTCTTTTAGGACTCGATACGCAGGGTATATCTGATTTTCTCAGAAGCGGAGGTAAGGGTGAAAGATAAGTTGCGCCTAGATATGGCTCTTTTACAGATAGATGAAACTCTAACACGACAAAAAGCCGCAGCACTTATAATGGCTGGAAATGTCTATATAGATAATCAAAAAGCAACAAAAGCTGGCACCTTTGTAACCGATATCACAAAGGTTGAAATCCGTGGTGAAAAGCTTCGTTATGTTAGTCGTGGTGGATTAAAGCTTGAGCGTGCGATTGATATTTTCAGTATCGATTTAAATAATTCTGTATGTATGGATATTGGAGCTTCAACCGGTGGATTTACCGACTGTATGCTTCAAAATGGTGCAGAGCTTGTTTATGCTGTTGATGTTGGTTACGGCCAACTTGATTACAGTTTGCGAATTGATAAGCGCGTTGTCAATCTTGAGCGAACGAATATTCGCCACTTAGATGAGAGTATTATTGAGATAAAACCAAATTTTATCTCTATCGATGTTTCATTTATCTCGCTTAAACTTGTTTTACCAAAAGCCTTTTCGCTTATTTCTGACAGCGGTGAGATTGTGGCCCTTGTGAAACCGCAGTTTGAAGCTGGAAAAAACAAAACCGACAAAGGAGTCGTGCGGGATATAGCGATACACCGTGAAGTTGTTTTATCGGTATGCGAGTTTGTTTCTTTGGAGGGATTTGTGCCGATAGCTCTTGATTATTCGCCGGTTAAAGGTCCTAAGGGGAATATCGAGTATCTTTTGAGGATTCGCAAAGATGGTATAGCGCTGTCCTCAGATGAAATTAATACTATTGTAAACGACTCTCACATTGCATTGAACGGAGTATAAGATGAAATTTTTGATTATTCCAAACTATGAAAAATCAAATACAAAACAAACTACTGATAGTGTTATAAACTATCTTCAAGATAATGGGCAAGAGGTAACTATTGCCGAAAAAGACTATAACCATGCGATTATTTCGGCCTTTGATATAGTGGTGGCAATCGGCGGCGATGGCACAATTATTAGAGCACTAAAATCTGCCGCAAACTACTGCAAGCCAGTTTTGGGCATAAACACTGGCAGACTTGGATTTTTAGCTGCATTAGATAAGAGCAATATAGAAGAGTTGAAACAAGTTATCGAGAGAAAATATGTTGTTGAAAACAGGATAATGATTGAAGTTTCGATTAACGATAAAGTTTTTTATGCGATAAACGATGTGGTTGTTTCAAAAGGTGCTATCTCGAAAATTGTTGATATTGATTTGTTTGCCGATGGTATCTTTATACAAAGCTTTCGGGGTGACGGTGTTATCTGCTCAACTCCGACTGGCTCAACAGCCTATTCTATGTCGGGGGGCGGGCCTATTGTTGACCCGATACTTCGCAGTTTTATTATAACGCCTATCTGTCCACACAGTCTTGTAAGTAGGTCGATAGTGTTTGAAGCAAGTAAAAAGATTGCTTTTTCAGCTTCAGAAACTAATGTAAATGATATATTTATTACAATTGATGGAAATTATAACTTCAAAATTTCCGATGAAAAAATAGAAATAAAAAAAGCAAAGCAATCAGCAATGCTAATTTCACTTAATAACTCAAATCATTTTGAGTCAATTAATACTAAATTATAAGGAGTTGCAAAAATGAAGGCAGAACGACAGAAAAACCTACTCGATATTATTTCAAATGAAGTCGTTGAAACACAAGAAGAGCTAATTAATGCACTTTTAAACAGAGGTTTTCGCGTGACTCAAGCGACGATTTCAAGGGATATAAACGAGCTGAAAATCGTGAAAAGACCTGTTGGCGAAGGTAAATACAGGTATGCTGTGAACAGACAGGACGGGGTTGCTTTAGAGAGTAAATTCAAGTCTATATTCAGGGAGTCTGTTTTGGATGTCGACTACGCTGGGAATATAGTTGTGATAAAATGTTATACAGGCATGGCGAATGCTGCCTGTGCGGCACTCGATACTATGGAATTTGATGGTATGGTTGGTAGTCTTGCTGGCGATGATACTATTTTTCTCCTTATGAGAGATGAGCAGCTTTGCAAAAAACTAAAAGAGAGCGTAGAGAAACTTTATAAATAGGGAGTGAATGGTTTGCTGAGTAGTCTTTATATAGAAAATATCGCTGTAATTGAGAGGGCTTCTCTCGATTTTGACGGCGGTTTTACTGTGCTTACAGGTGAAACAGGTGCCGGCAAATCTATTATTATAGACTCTATTAACGCCGTTCTCGGTCAGCGTATGACTAAAGATCTCATTCGAGCAGGGGAGAGCTTTGCAAAGGTTGATGCGTTGTTTACAGAAATCAGTCTTGAAACAAAAGATAAACTATCAGAGCACGGATTTGATATTGAAGATGAGATTTTAATTTCCAGAGAAATAAAAGAGGGCGGTAAAGGAACGGTCAAAATAAATGGCAGACCGACCACTAATGCAATTCTGCGCGATATAACCTCAACTCTTATTGATATTTATGGGCAGTCGGATGCTCGATTTGTTGCAAATCCAGAGCAACACAGAAAATTTATCGATAGCTATGCAAAAAACGAAAATCTGCTTTTGCAGTACGGTGAAATTTTCAAAAGATATAAAGAAGTTGGAGCAGAGATTTTTGCCCTTGAAACAAAAGATAAAGATAAGAGCGACCTTATTGATTTGCTCACTTTCCAGATAGATGAAATAGAAGAAGCCGAGCTTGTTTCGGGCGAAGAAGAAGAACTTCAAAATTACAAAGCAGCATTTAAAAACAGCGAGAAAATTTTACGTGACTTAAACGAAACCCTAGCTTTACTAAAGGGCGATATGGAAACGAGCGGTGCGTGCGATTTAGTTGCAGTTTCTGCGCAAAATATCGAGAGGGTTGCTGATTTTGTTAAAGACTTATCATCAGCATCATCTAAAATTAACGATATCAGCTATGAGCTCTCTGAAATTGCAAATAACATTGAGGAAACTATCGAGAATTTTGATTTTGATAAACAGCGTGGGGAAGAGGTGGAGAATCGCCTCGATACCATTTATAGGCTTCGAAAATATGGAAACACAACGCAGGAAATTCTCACTTTCTTAGATGAAGCAAAGGAAAAACTTCATAAAATTAACAGAAGTTCAGAGCTTGCAGAGGAGTTACAGATTGAATTCAAGAAGCTGTTTGAAAATTTGAGAATTGTTTCTGAAAAACTCTCTAAAGTGCGTTCACTTTACAGTGATACACTTAAAGATGATATAAAAAATGAGCTTATTTCGCTCGATATGCCAGCGGTTTCTTTTGAAATCAGCAGAGAAGTCTGTGAATTTAGGCGGGATGGTGCTGAAAAGATAGAGTTTTTAATATCGGTCAATGCCGGTGAAGAGCTAAAGCCTATCTCAAAAGTTGCATCGGGTGGTGAGCTATCAAGAATAGTTTTAGCTATGAAGATGATTGAGCGAAACGATGAGCCAGGCCTTTCGATGATTTTTGATGAGATTGATACGGGTGTTTCAGGTAGAGCGGCTGCAAAAATCGCAACAAAGCTTCGCAGTATTTCAAAAGGCAGACAGGTTATCTGCGTCACCCACTCAGCTGTTATAGCAGCGTATGCAAACAACCAGCTGTTAATCGAGAAAAACGAGAAAAACGGCAAAACTTACACGACGGTGAGAAAAGTTGAGGGCGATGAGCGTCTGCGTGAGATTGCAAGGATAACGATAGGCGACAAAATAACGGATGCGAGCATTGAAACTGCCGCTGAGATGGTAAAACAGGCAGAA
>CAYJJJ010000045.1:0-15102 GCA_964370465.1 uncultured Oscillospiraceae bacterium | reverse complement strand
CGATAACGTGGTCAAGTCCACCGAATCCGATGTCGTATGCCCAACCGTCGCCGCCGAGTACCCAAACTGATTTTTTGCCAAGGAAGTTTTTGTCTTTTAGGATCTCTTCGCTTCCAGCTGGTTTCTCGCTCTCAAGGATAGCAACAAGTGCATCAGTAGCGATAGCATTCTCTGAACCGTTATCAACAGATGAGAGGTATGCTTCACAAGCAGCTTTAAGGTCGCCAGTAGCTGTTTTTGATAGCTCTAAAACATTTCCGATAGCTCTGTTTCTGATTGTTGCCTGCGCAAGGTACATACCGTAGCCGTACTCTGCATTGTCCTCAAATAGTGAGTTCGCCCAAGCAGGACCGTTTCCTTTGTGGTTAACAGTATAAGGAGTTGAAGGAGCCGAACCACCCCAGATTGAAGAACAACCTGTTGCGTTTGCGATATACATTCTATCTCCGAATAGCTGAGTCATTAGTTTAGCGTATGGTGTCTCTCCACAACCAGCACAAGCGCCCGAGAACTCGAGAAGTGGCTGTCTGAACTGTGAACCTTTAACTGTTGTCTCTTTGAATTTCTCAAATACTTCAGCTTTTGGCTCGATAGCAGTTGTGTAAGCGAATACTTCTTGTTGATCCATCTGGCTGTCGATTGGTTGCATGATGAGAGCTTTCTCGCCTTTTTTACCAGGGCAAACTTTAGCACAGCTTCCGCATCCTGAACAGTCAAGAGTTGAAACAGCCATTGTTAGTTTGTATCCAGGCATTCCTGTTACATCACAAGTTTTTGTAGCAGCAGGTGCGTTTGCAACTTCGTCATCAGTCATAACGATAGGACGGATAACAGCATGAGGACAAACATAAGCACAGAAGTTACACTGGATACAGTTGCCGCTCTCCCAACAAGGAACATCAACAGCGATACCGCGTTTCTCGTATGCAGCACTACCCTGAGGGAAGTGACCATCTTCAGCGCCTTTGAAGGTTGAAACAGGTAGACTGTCACCTTTTTGTGCGTTAACTGGTTTTAGGATTTCGTTTACGAATTTTACAAGGTCAGCTCTATCGCCTGTAGCAACATCAGCTGCAACCTCGCCAGAAGCAGTTGCCCATGAAGCTGGAACTGCAACTTCAACAACCTCAAGAGCTCCTCTATCGATAGCCTGATGGTTCATCGAAACTATCTTCTCGCCCTTGCTGCCGTATGATTTTGTAGCCGCATCTTTCATGTATTGCATAGCCTCATCAGGGCTTATGATGTTTGCAAGTTTGAAGAATGCAGACTGTAGAATTGTGTTGATTCTGCCGCCAAGACCGATTTCACGAGCAAGTTTTACACCGTCGATTGTGTAGAACTTGATGTTGTTATCAGCGATATATTTCTTATCAGCCGCAGGCATTCTCTCTTCGATTTCTGCCATATCCCAACCACAGTTTAGTAGGAATACGCCGCCCTCTTTGATATCTTGAACCATATCGTATTTGCCAACATATGAAGGGTTGTGACAAGCAACGAAGTCAGCTCTTGAAATGAGGTATGTCGATTTTATTGGTGCAGCACCAAAACGAAGATGCGAAATTGTTACACCGCCTGATTTTTTCGAGTCATAGCTGAAGTAACCTTGCGCATACATATCAGTGTGGTCACCGATGATTTTAATTGAGTTTTTATTAGCACCAACTGTACCGTCAGCGCCAAGACCCCAGAACTTACAGCTCTTAGTACCAGCAGCTGTTGTATCAGGAGTTTCTGTAACTTCAAGAGATAGATTTGTAACGTCGTCGTTGATACCAACTGTGAACTGCTTTTTGCCTGCAGTTTTCATGTTGTTGTAAACAGCAACTATCTGTCCTGGTGTTACGTCTTTTGAACCAAGACCGTATCTACCTGTGAATACAGGAGTGTTCTCAAAGCTTGTGCCTTTAAGAGCGGCAACAACGTCGAGGTATAATGGCTCGCCGATTGAACCTGGCTCTTTTGTTCTGTCAAGAGCAGTGATTGCTTTAACAGTAGAAGGAATAGCTGAAACAAAGTGGCTTATGCTAAATGGTCTGTATAGACGAACTTTGATAAGTCCAACTTTACCGCCAGCAGCGTTTAGATAGTCCACTACCTCTTCGATAGCATCGTTTACAGAACCCATAGCAATTATTACTTGCTCAGCATCAGGAGCACCGTAGTAGTTGAATAGTTTGTAGTCTGTGCCGATTTTAGCGTTGACTTTATTCATATACTCTTCAGCAATTGCAGGTACTGCCTCATAGAATGGGTTGCCTGCTTCTCTTGCCTGGAAGAAGATATCAGGGTTTTGAGCTGTACCGCGAAGAACTGGTGAGTTCGGGTTTAGCGAACGGTTTCTAAATGCATTAACTGCATCGAAGTCAACCATATCTTTTAGGTCTTCAAAATCCCAAGCTTCGATTTTTGAAACTTCGTGTGAAGTTCTAAATCCATCGAAGAAATGTAGGAAAGGAACTCTACCGCTAATTGCAGACAGATGAGCTACCGCACCAAGGTCCATAACCTCCTGTGGGTTTGTAGCCGCAAGCATAGCATAACCTGTCTGACGACATGCATAAACGTCTGAGTGATCACCGAATATCGATAGTGCGTGCGAAGCAACAGCACGAGCCGATACGTGAATTACAGATGGAAGAAGCTCTCCCGCCATTTTGAACATGTTCGGGATCATCAAGAGAAGTCCCTGTGAAGCTGTGTAAGTTGTTGTTAGTGCTCCTGCTGCAAGTGAACCGTGAACAGTTCCGGCAGCTCCAGCCTCTGATTGCATCTCAACAACACGTACAGGATCACCGAATACGTTTTTAAGACCGTTTGCGCTCCAAGTGTCTGTTACCTCTGCCATAACTGATGAAGGTGTTATGGGGTAGATAGCAGCGACATCTGTGAAAGCATAGGAAACGTGCGCCGCAGCGTTGTTTCCGTCCATTGTTTTCATTTTTCTCGCCATTTTTTACAATCCTCCTAAAATACTACTCTTTTCAAATTTATTACAAGAGTATACCAGATATATTATAACCGTTAAAATGCTATATGTAAATGTTTTTTTAGTGAAAATTTGTTTAAAAATATACATCTCTGTAACAGTATATAAAATATGGTAGATTGCAGATAATAATTTACAGCTATTTCTTTTATTATAACGATTTTCCCAGTGCGTCACCAATAATTTTTCCGATTTCTTTTTTCGCTGAAAATCGCTATTTTTCACAGCATTTGACATTTTCGCAAAAAAATTATAAAATATAACCGATGATATAAATAACACAAAGTGTTATTTATATCAGTGAAAAAGTAATAGTGAAGAGTGAAGAAGTATAGAGTTTTGCTTCGCAAAACGATTTATATAAATTATCGCCGAAAGGTGATATCATACCTATTCACTATTAGCTATTAGTTATTACTTTTTATATTTTGCCACGCAAAATATAAAAAATAGCTACGGCTTAAAAAAGGAGTAAAAAATGGACATCGACCCTGACGGGACTAACTTATTTTTAATTGCAACTTCAATGGTTACCGACACAACCCCAGGCACCAGCGGCATCATACTAATTGCTATTTCCGCTGCACTCACACTGCTCTCAGCACTTTTCTGCGCGGGACACGCAGCGATATCTTATCTCGGCACTGTCTATATAGACAATCTGCTCGACGATGACGAACCGCTACACAAGACGCTAACAAAACTCGAGGTGGACAGCGACAAGTTTAATCTTTCTTCTATTATATTCACCTCAATAACAACCTTCTTCGCTTCAGCTCTCCTCTCACTATATTTCGCAGCAGATATCGCAAGGAATGTTGTAAGTGCTATGGGACTTCAGTTTGTCGGCGCTATGACTTTTATTGCCCCAATAGTTGTCACATTTTTATTTTTCATACTATTTCTGCTCTTCGGACGATTTGTCCCAAGATATATAGGAATAGCAAATGCAGAAGAAACCGTTCGTGCTACGGCGTCATTCATAAAAGCAATGGTAGCTATTACAAAACCACTGCTTATAGTCTGCACAGGACTCTCAAAGCTCATTTGCAAACTCTTTGGAGTGGATATCTCAAAAATCCGTGGAAACATCACCGAAGAGGGAATAATGCAACTTGTCGACAGAGGCGAGGAGCTCGGCGTTATCGAAGAGAGCCAAAAGCAGATGATTGAAAATATATTCCAGTTCGATGATAGAGCTGTCGGCGAGGTTATGACCCACCGAAAAGAAGTCGTCGCACTTGAAGATTCAACCTCACTTACTGAGATTATCGAAATAGCAAGAGAAGAGGGTTATTCAAGGCTCCCCGTCTACTGCGAAGATATAGATAATATTGTAGGAATACTCAATGTCAAAGATTTATTAAAATTTATCGGCAGCGAAATAGATGCTGACTTTGTAGCAAAAAACCTTATGCGTGAACCGCTATACATCCCCGAGAGCAACCACTGTCGCGAAGTATTTGCGCTTATGCAAAAAAACAAAGCTCAAATTGCCGTTGTCGTCGATGAATACGGTGGCACTGCAGGTATAGTTTCTCTTGAAGATATAATTGAAGCTATCGTCGGCGAAATACAAGATGAGTACGACGAAGAGGAAGAGAGCGTTGTAAAACTCGAGGACGGCTCTATTGTAATCGACGGATCTTACTCTGTCTACGACACCGCAAAACTACTCGGCATAGAACTACCCGACGAAGACGGATACGAAACTATCGGCGGGTTTGTCACACATATACTCGGCAGAATCCCCACCGACGGCGAAAAACCAAAGATAACATTTGCAGACTTCGATTTCACCGTTATCGAAAGCGGCGAGAAAAGAATTAAAAAGCTTCAAGCAAAGAAGAGTGAAAAAGTCTCTGCTGAAATCATATAAAATAAGAAACACCCTTAAGGCGAGTTCTGATAGGGGTAACTTCAAAACAAAATAGATGTGAACTCTCAAATTCACATCTATTTTTATTGCTGAAATTATAAGTTTATTTTGTGAAACGCGACCAAGGACAAACCCAGTATCTAAACTATCTAAGTCGCAAAGCAGACGAAAACAGACGCGGTCTATCGGAGCAATAAATTTTTTAAATTTTAATTAACCTTATGGGTATACTCCTTACGGCGCCTATTTTATATTTTTTAGTGCTGAAATAATTATATCTACTGCCTGATTTACCGAAAACTTTGCAGTGTCGATAGCGATGTTGTAGTTTGTTGGGTTGCCGTATTTCTTGCCTGTGTAATAGTTGTAGTAGCGGCGGCGCTTTTCATCGACTTCTTCTATTTTTCTGCGCATCGCCTTGCGGTTATATCTTCTATCCGCAGGTACGCGCTCATAGCAACCGTTTATCTTTTTGTCGATGTCACTTGAATAGATAAAGACTTTTAATATTTTTTTATCCTTTAGGATATAGTCTGCACATCTGCCGACAAAAACACCTTTTCCTTTTTTAGCAAGGTCTTTTATTGCATCGCTCTGAGCTAAAAACAACTTATCGCTAACAGGTTGTGCATAGCTTGTAAAAGCTCTTCCAAAAGCTATCGGGAAGTTCTTTGTTATATTGTTTTCATTTGCCTCAACATAATTCTTATGAAGACCTGTTTTTGAAGCAACTTCTTCAATTATTTCACGGTCGTAATAATTAATCTCGAGCTTCTCTGAGAGCTTTTTCCCTATCTCTCGTCCCCCTGAACCAAATTGTCTGCTTATTGTTATTAACTTTCCCATAACAACCACCTTTCCAAAATATTTTTGCTATTTCTCTGCCCACCGCCCGCCACCGCAGACTATTAGTCTGCGGTGCGCCACAGGGTGGCGTAAAACGCATTTATGCGTTTTGGCGGGCGCCGGCAGTTACTTCTAAATATCACCCATTAATAATGATAAACCTTTTTGTACCTTTTCAATAGATAGACCGACACAGCAAACGAAAGCAGCTCAGCAATCGGTGTTGCAACCCAAACTCCTGTCGCGCCTATAATATTCGGCAAAATCATAAGTACCCCTAAAATAAACACAAATGTGCGCAAGAACGAAATAAGTGCTGACACTTTTCCATTTGAAACGCTTGTGAAGAAGTTTGATGCGAATATATTAAATCCAGTTAAGATAAATCCAAGCGAGAAAATTACAAATCCATTTTTCGCAAGTGCAAACGAAACTGAAGTCGGGTCGATAAAAAGACCGACGATAAAGTTTGAAAACAACAGACATAATGCCACGAGTATAGCCGATGAAATCGCCACCAGTCGCACCGATATCCAAAACACCCTTTTAGTCTGCTCTTTGTTGTCCTCGCCCCTTGCATACCCGAAAATCGGCGCTATTCCTGCACCAAACCCGATATACATCGAGCCGAGTAAAAACTGTACTTGAACAATAACCGCAACCGCCGCTATACCGCTATCCCCTGCTATACCTTTCATTATTCTGTTGAGCAAGGTCGCTATGACCGCATTCGCTACGCTTATAACCATCTCCGACGAGCCGTTTGTACAGCTATCAAGTATAAATCGCTTGTGCAGTTTCGGTTTTGTAAATCTGAGTGCAAATGTTTTGTTTCTACTAAAAAACAAAAGGAAAATCGAAGCCGTTGTGAAGTTTGCAACAATCGTGCCGAGTGCCGCACCTACAATTCCCACCTTCAATACCCCCATAAATACAAAACTGGCAGTTATATTCAGGGCTCCTCCTGCAATAGACGCAAAAAGACCGTATGTCGGCTTACCTACTGTCACATAAAAATACTGTCCTAAAATCTCAAGGTACAAAAACGGAAACGAGCAAGCTATCGCTCGAAGATAGCTCTTTGCATAAGGCATTATATTCTCAGTAACTCCAAGTACCGAAAGAATTGAGTCCTCAAAAATAAAAGTTGCCACGGTGAAAAACAGAGCAGTTGAGACTGCAATTATAGTTATAACGGTAAAACTTTCTTTTGCCTGCTGCTCTTTTCCCTCACCTAAATTTTTTGAAATTATCGCATTTGCACCTGTTGCAAACATTATAGACGATGCGAAAACAAGTGAGTTATATGGGAAAACTATACTTATAGCAGACAGAGCATACTCATTTATAAAATTGGCGGCAAATACGCTGCCAGCCATTGAATAGACCGCCACAAAAACCATCATCATAACGCTCGGCGCCACAAATTTCATCAAAGAAACCGTGTTAAAGCGCTGTGAAATAGAGTTTTCCATATATCCTCCGATTAAAAAAATCGCAGACTTATCATCTGCGCTACAAACTAAACTATATTATACAACTTTATAGCAAAATTGTAAATAAAAATTTACTGTCTATCGAAGGAAATTTTATATCTTTTGCAAATTTATTCTGGTTTATTTTTTCTTTTTAATTAAAATCTGGCTTTCTCACTTATAATTGGCAAATCTGCCTTTCCCTTTGTAAAATTAGCAAGTCTGCCGCCGCCCCGCAAACCGCCTTCGGCGGTTTTCTGCACTTATGCAAAGCATAAGCGCAGATCCCCCGAGCGCACCGCTCGGGGGCGGAGCGGCAGAGGGAGGACAGTGGGGCGATAGATGGACGACAGAGGGCGGAGCGACAGTGGTGGCGGAGCAACAGAGGGGCGATGACAGAGGGCGATGACAGAGGTGGGAGTTGGCGGCTGTCCGGTAGCGATAAACGAAAGTGCGCTGACAATCGGTAATATGCCAGTTAAACTGTAATAGCTATTCGACTAAAACACCGCCAAAATTTTATACCTTAGTCCCATAAATCATAACCCAAGCATAAATTTCCAAAAAATAATAAATTCAGCTTTAACCCCTACCCGCTAAACCAGCTTCGCCCTCATTGAGAGCAAAATTTTCTTCTCTCGTCTACTCACACCAACTTGAGTCAGTCCTAAAAGCTTTGCCACTTCACTTTGGGTTTTATGGCGGAAATACCTCAGTATTATTATCTCTTTATCGGCAGCCTCTAAATGCTCAACTACCTCTTTGAGCGATAACTTTTCCGCTATCTCCTCCTCCACCGACGGACTTTTAAGGTCGAGCTCTTTGTTTTCGCTGTCCTCTCCCGTTGTCAGCGAAAGTGTCGGTTGCATTGCAGTTAGCGACTCTACAACAAGCTCTGCTGACACCTCGAGAACTTTTGCAATTTCACCAGCTGTCGGCTCTCTGCCCTCTTTTTTCAAAAAAAGCTCCTGTTCTCGTACAACTTTTAAATACAACTCTTTCAGACTTCTGCTCACCTTAACTGCGCCACCGTCCCGAAACAGCCTTTTTATCTCACCAAGCACCACAGGAACAGCATAGGTTGAAAACTTAAACCCAAGGCTTTGGTCGAAGTTGTCGACAGCTTTAACAAGACCTATGCACCCAGCACCGAACAGATCCTCATAGTCTATCCCCCTACCGCGAAACCTATTTGCGAGAGAGTGGACAAGCGGCAAATTGCTCTGCACCATCTCATCTCTGTTCATCAGATTTTACCCCGAATCCTCTTTTCGAGCAGAACAGTTGTCCCTCTTCCGACAACACTGCGCACACGCATTTTATCGGTGAATGTTTCCATAAGGGTAAACCCGAGCCCCGCACGCTCCTCAGCAGCACCTGTTGTGAAAAGCGGCTCTTTTGCCTTTGTTATATCAGGGATACCACACCCTTTATCTCGTACCGTCACAGAGATAGTAGTGCCTGACACTTTTATCTCTATGTAGACAGTACCGATACTGTCCTTATAACCGTGCACAATAGCATTTGTAACCGCCTCACTCACAGCGGTTTTAAGGTCGGTGAGCTCCTCTAAATTTGGATCGAGTGGCATTGCGGCGGCAGCTATCGCCATCCTTGAAAAACCCTCATTTACCGATACCGAGCTAAACGATATCCTAATTTTATTCTCCATCTCTCTCACCCTCCACTATCTTCGCTATTTTTTTAATTCCGCTTATCGAAAAAACTTTTTTTATGCTAGTTGCTGGATTTTTTATAACGAGATCACAACCACTACTCCTTATATTTTTATATCTCCCCATGACAAGCCCTATACCCGATGAGTCCATAAATGTCACCGCCGAGAAATCAAGCACTAGCGATTTCGGCTCGTTTTTTTGGTATATTTCATCTATCTCCTTGCGAAGCGCTACTGCGTTGTGATGATCTATTTCACCCTTTAGTAGAATAGTCACCGTTTCGTTGTTGCTTTTATAAGAAACCATTTTAAAACCCCTTTACTATAATTAATATTTCACTACCTGCTTTTCGCACTCATATAGATAGCGCAAACAGATAGTCCGCCCCCCGAAGCAAAACGCATAAATGCGTTTTGTCGCACTTCGTGCGACACAGGCGAACTCAAAGAGTTCGCCGCTTCGGGCGCGCTCACCCTCTTGCGTTGACAACACCTAAAATAAAAACCCAAAAAATTCCCAAAATGCTAATAATCCAAACTGCAAACTGAAATCCCATCTGAAATCAACACCTATCTCACAAAATATTTTCTTTCAATCTAAAACAGACAAACGATAATAAGCAAAAATAAAAAAAGACAAGCTTTAAACTAATAATAAAAGCTTGTCTATAAATATTTTGTCGTTATCTGCCCATATAAAGATTTCTTATATCACTGCATAGATAAAGCGAGCCAAACACCAAACAATCGACCTCTGCCACCCTATCCAAAACATCGCTGATATCGATAACCTCTGCCTCTAAAAATGGTGGCACTGCTTCGAGCAACTCATCTGCACTCGCAGCTCTTGGATTATCTATACAAATCAAATAAACTTTATCGAGAAACGGCGATATTAATTTTAAAATCTCTTTGTAGTTTTTCCCTTTTATCGCCCCGAAAACACCGGTAAACTTATTATCATACCCCGACAGCACTTTCGATAGTGCCTTTGCTCCCCCGATGTTATGCGCTCCGTCAATTATCAGCAACGGCTCTTTGCGAAGAAGTTCAAACCTTGCGACAAATGCAGTCTGTGCAATCGAGCGTGAAATTATACTATATGTCAAATTTCGATATTTTTCTGCAATTTGTATAAGCGTCTCAATCGCAGTTACCGCATTATAAACCTGATGAACACCCTGCATCTGAATACTATACTCTTTATCTTTATATAAAAATCTCGAGCCAAAAGTTCCGCTCTCTATAATTTCTATATCTGATTTTTGGGTCAATAAACATCTGCAACTCCGATTTTTCGCCGCCTCGCAGAGCAGAGCGTTGACTTTAGCAGAATTGTCGGGATAGAGGACGACACTGCGCCCCTCTTTGATAATCCCCGCCTTTTCAGCGGCAATTTCCTCCTCACTATCACCGAGAAGCTCAGTGTGGTCAAGTGATATCTGCATAATAACAGAAAGCATCGGCAAAACAACATTCGTCGCATCAAACCGACCGCCAAGACCCGTTTCCAAAACCACTATATCGGTTTCGCACTCTTGGTAATATAGAAAGGCAATCGCAGTTATCAGCTCAAACTGCGAAGCACCAACCTCTTTTGCAACATCTATAATTTCATTGAGTATCGATAGAAGCTTCTCTTTTTCTATCATCTCGCCATCGACTGAAATCCGCTCACGAAACTCCAAGATATATGGAGAGATAAAAAGCCCCGTTTTATATCCAGCTAAACTAAGTGCATCGCTTATATATTTCGCACAGCTCCCCTTGCCATTGCTGCCGGCAATATGGACAAACCGGAGTCTATTCTGTGGGTTTCCGAGTTTTTCCATAAAGAGTTTCATCGTATTAAGCGAAGCACCGCTCCCCTTTTGAGGGAGCGATGTTATATAGTTTATTGCTTCATCGACCGATGAAAACTTATTTTCGCTACTCACCTAAAAGCCCTCGAAGACTGCTCTCAAGCTTTTCAAGTTTTCCATTTGCAATTTCAAGCTTCTTCTGCTCAGACTCAATAACTGCTGGTGGCGCTTTTGCTATAAACCCTTGGTTTCCGAGCTTTCCGCTGATAATGCTTATATCTTTTAGCACCGCTTCTTTTTCCTTTTGAAGTCTTGCAGTTTCTTTCTCTTTATCAACAAGCTCATCAACGGCAATAAGTGCAGTTGCACCCTGTGAAACCACCGAGACGGTTTTATCTGTCGGGCAGTTTTCATTTATAAAGACGTCATTTGCACCAGCAAGACGGCGAAGATACTCTGTTGAGTCGCCAAAAATCTCTGTTTTCTCGGTTGTGATATAGTAGTTAACTCTTTTTGACGGTGGCACATTTAGCTCTGCACGCATATTCCTTGCCGCTTTAATAAACTCGACAACAAGCTCAAAGCTCTGCTCAGCCTCGCTGTAATCTGCAAAGTTTTCTGTTTTCGGGTACTCTTTAATCATAATCGTTTCTTCATCTGGGTTTAGCGCCTTGTATATCTCCTCTGTGATAAACGGCATAAACGGATGAAGGAGCTTTAGCGACTCTGATAGAGTGTAGACCAAAATATCACAAACTTTTTTGCCCTCTTCGGTATTAAATCTTGTTTTCGCAAGCTCGATGTACCAGTCACAGAATACATCCCAGATAAAGTTATACAGCTTTGTGCAAGCAAGACCGAGCTCATAATTATCAAGATTTGTTGTAACTTCGAGCACGAGATTGCGAAGCTTTGATAAAACCCATTTATCGCTCTCCAAAAGCCCATCTGTCGGAAGACCTTTGAACTCATAATTTTCAGGCAGATTCATCATGATAAATCTCGCCGCATTCCATATCTTGTTGCAGAAATTTCTTGAGTTTAAAACCCTCTCTTCGCTGTATCGCATATCGTTTCCAGGTGAAACACCCATAGTGAGTGTAAATCGGAGCGCATCGGCACCAAACTCCTCAACAACATCGAGTGGGTCGATACCATTTCCAAGGCTCTTGCTCATCTTGCGACCTTTATCGTCACGAACGAGTCCATGGATATAAACCGTCTTAAACGGCACCTCATTCATCTGACGAAGCCCTGAGAACATCATTCGAACAACCCAGAAAAAGATTATATCGTATCCAGTTACGAGGACAGATGTTGGGTAGAAGAAATCGAGGTCCTCTGTATTTTCAGGCCAGCCAAGAGTTGAGAAAGGCCATAGCGCCGATGAGAACCAGGTATCGAGAGTATCGTTATCCTGCTCTATATTTTTGCTGCCACATTTTGAGCAACAATCAACTGTCTTTTCTTTTGAAACAGTTATCTCACCGCAATCGGCACAGTGCCATGCTGGAATTCTGTGTCCCCACCAGAGCTGACGGGAGATGCACCAGTCGCGAATTCCATATAGCCAGTTTAGGTATATTTTAGAAAATCTGTCTGGCACAAAGTTTGTATCGCCATTTTCAACCGCTTCAATAGCCGGTTTCGCAAGCTCTTCCATATGGACAAACCACTGTAGCGAAACACGAGGCTCGATAACGGTGCTACATCTATAACATCCGCCGACATTGTGAGTGTGCGCCTCTATTTTAACGAGCAAACCTTGCTCCTCTAACATTTTAACTATCTTTTTGCGAGCTTCATAGCGCTCAAGTCCGCAGAACTCGCCGCCCTCTTCGTTTATATAACCGTCTTCGGTCATGATGTTGAGAACTGGCAAGCTGTGGCGAAGACCGACTTCAAAGTCGTTAGGGTCGTGCGCCGGCGTTATTTTAACAACACCAGTTCCAAACTCGATATCGACATAGCTATCAGCTATAATCGGTATTTCTCTATCTGTGAGTGGCAGTTTAACTGTTTTTCCGATAAGGTGCTTGTATCTATCGTCATCGGGGTTCACTGCAACAGCGGTATCGCCGAGCATCGTTTCAGGTCTTGTTGTTGCGAGCTGTAGAAATCCGCTTCCATCAGATAGCGGATAGTTTATATGCCAAAAACTGCCCTCAGTTTCGGTGTGTACAACCTCTGCCTCCGAAATAGATGTTTTACAGGTAGGGCACCAGTTTATAATCCTCTCGCCCCTGTATATAAGCCCCTCGTTGTAGAGTTTCACGAAAACTTCAAGGACAGCTTGTGAGCATCCCTCGTCCATAGTGAACCTCTCACGGCTCCAATCACATGAACTGCCAAGCTTTTTAAGCTGCTCGACTATTGCACCGCCATACTCCTCTTTCCATTTCCAAGCATACTCTAAAAACTCCTCACGAGTTAGAGTGTCTTTCTCTATTCCTTTAGTTTTTAAGTTCTCAACTATTTTAGCCTCTGTTGCAATAGCGGCATGGTCGGTACCTGGCAGCCATAGTGCAGCATAACCCTGCATTCTCTTATACCTTGTGAGGACATCTTGAATAGTATTGTCGATAGCGTGTCCCATATGGAGGCGACCTGTAATATTTGGAGGAGGCATCACAATGGTGAACGGCTCTTTACTCTTATCGACCTCTGCTTTAAAGTAGCCTTTTTCCATCCAATTTTTATAGATTTTATCCTCGACCGCGGTCGGGTCGTATCTTTTTTCAAGTTCTGCCATTTTGATAACTCCTTATAATTTAAACTCTAAAAATTATACTATAAATCTGCGGTTTTGTAAACTTTTTAAACTTTTAGCATAAAAAAACAGAGAGAATTTGAAATTCTCTCCGTCTTATAGACTTATCGATACCCTGCCTTAATATAAAATACGGGAAAATAAGGCAAATTTCGACAGGGTGCGACCGCTTTATATTCTATGCGGTTTTCACTTTTTTTGTACACTAAAATTTATCAGGGTAAATCTCCCTTGCAATACCCAGTGCTTCGTCAAATGCAAGGCTGCTCTGGTATATAAAGCTCAGAGGCGAGAATTCCACTACCTGCACACCCTCTCTTGCAAGAGCAGTGTAACTCTCGGTTTGCATAAATTCTTCAAGGTTTATATCATCTGAAATAAGCAGAATGTCATATGTTAAATTTGCAAACTCCTCTGCTGGCACGAAATAATCGGTATATCCACCTGCCGCATTATCAATAGCTAGATAATCTAAAATATCCTCTTCAATACTTCCACCAGTAGCGACGTTTAAATCCTCATTTAAAAGAATTAGCGCTGTTTTTTGGTATTCAAAATCATCAATAGGCTCCCAGACTATCTCTTCTGGCTCTTCATCGTCCTCTGCACCTTCTTCGCTCTCACTTGAAACCTCTTCTTTCTCTATCCCCGATATTTCACGGTACAGATACTCAAGCTTTTGAATGAAGTTTGCATATAAATTCTCACCTTTATGCAAACCATCGACCGATCCTGTTAAAACAGTTGCTATATCGGTGTAGAGGGTTTTCGTCTGCTCTAAATTAACTGCATTTGGGATTAAAACAACATCTATTCCCATCTGTGCAAATCTATCGAGGTCTGAAACTTTGAGAGATGCTGACACGATAACAGTATCGACTGATAGCTCATAAATTGCATCGAAATTCGGGGTTAAGTAACTGCCGACTTTTGGCAGATTTTCCATATCGCAATAATCGGATACACCCTTTAGCTCATCCGCAAGGTCGAGCTCTTTTAAAATTTCCGTTACAACAGGGCTTAGCGATACAACTCCATCGGGCGTTTCTTCAAATGTCACACCGTTTACCGTAACAGGGTAGTTTTTAAGGGTTACTTCACCCTCGTTTGCACACCCCGATATAAAAATTGTCGCAACAAGCAACAACGCAAAAATTTTCCTCATAATATTTCTCCTAAATTCTACAGCTTTCGCATCTATATATTATAGAGGTTTTTTGCTTTTTAGTCAAACGGTGAGAAAAACTAAATATCACAGGGCTTTACTCGGCTTTTTAAACCGCAAAGTGGGCGGATATCTATTACGCCCGTAATGAATGTAGGGCAAGGGCTCTGCTGTTGCCGCAAAAATTGCAGTGGTTTAGGGAATGCACTGTGTGTATTCCCTACAATAAACAGGTGGGTTTCTTTATTATGGCAGATGGAGATTGTTTATCTTAGTGAAAAAGTAATAGTGAAGAGTGAAGAAGTGTGGAGTTTTGCTTCGCAAAACGATTTATAAATTATCGCCGAAAGGCGATGCAATACCTATTCACTATTAGCTATTACTTTTTACTTTTTATATTTCACTTTGTCAAATATAAATAACACTTCGTGTTATTTATATCCCCCACTATTCTCTATAACGCAAGCCGCCGCCCGCAGTGGCGAACCTTACGGT
>CAYJJJ010000044.1:13531-15192 GCA_964370465.1 uncultured Oscillospiraceae bacterium | reverse complement strand
TCTCAAAACCCTATAAATCGCCCTTTCTATTAATATGCGCTTTTGTGTTGAAATTTAGAGGTATATTTTGGTATAATAGCATTACAAACTTTTGCCTATTATATAAAAACAAGGCAAAATACAGGAGTTGTTATGTTTAAGCTTTTCAAAGCAATTCTCCCACGACTTTTAGTTGCAGTTTTTTCTATTGTTTTACAGCTCGCCGTCTGGTTATCTGTCTTGCTAATCTTTATCGACTATGCCGACTTGATAACTCTGGCAATGCTTCTGCTCAGCATCTTCTGCGCTGGATACATTATAATAAGCGACACCCAAAACGAAAACAAAATCCCGTGGATAATTGTTATGTTTATTATGCCTGTTGCCGGCGGAATTTTCTATCTCAATTTCGGACGATACAAAATAAATAAAAAGACAAGAAGAGTTTATCAAAAAATCGATAGAGAGCTTTCACACGCTATGAAAATTGTTCCCGACCGTGCTGAGGAGTTCTTTTCCGATGATAACGACGCTTATCGCCAGTCGGAATATATCAAGAAAATCTCAAATGCCCCTGCTTATACCGATACCGAAGTGACCTACTTCCCTCTCGGTGAAAACAAGCTCTTAGCGATGAAAGAAGAGCTTGCAAAGGCAGAGAAATTTATATTTATGGAGTATTTCATAATTGAAGAAGGCAAGATGTGGAGCGAGATTGAGGCAGTTTTATTTGAGAGAGCGGCGGCTGGTGTTGATGTTCGTTTGATGTATGACGATTTCGGTTGCCTCATGACCCTACCTAAAAACTTCAAGCGCCGTATGACCCAAAACGGGGTGAAATGCCATATCGTAAATCCGTTTAATCACCTTTTTAACGCAAACTTCAACAACCGTGACCATCGCAAAATCTGCGTAGTCGATGGAAATGTCGGATTTACTGGCGGAATTAACCTTGCTGATGAATATATAAATCACATTGTAAAACACGGACACTGGAAAGATACCGCAGTTATGCTAAAGGGCGCCGCTGTTTACAGTCTTAGCGCCACTTTCCTCTCGATGTGGAGTTCTGTTACATCTGAAATTGAAAATATCGCCGATTTTGCACCGACAAAAAGCTATCAGGGCGATGGTGTTGTTCAGCCGTATTACGACACTCCACTCGACAACGAGGCAGTTGGCGAAACTGTATATATGAATATCCTAAACAAAGCGGATGACTATGTTTATATAACCTCCCCATACCTCATTATCAGCCGTGAAATGGCGGTTTCTCTTAAAACTGCGGCGAAGTCTGGGGTTGATGTTCGGATTATGATGCCAGGTGTTGCCGACAAAAAATTCGTCCACTTCCTCTCGCGCTCCTTCTACCGTGAGCTTATAAATGCCGGGGTGCGAATTTATGAGTATACACCAGGGTTTATCCACTCGAAGATGTTTATCAGTGACGATAAAATCGCAGTTGTCGGCACAATAAATCTCGATTACAGAAGTCTTTCGCTCCACTATGAAAACGGAGTTTGGTTCTACCGCTCATCTGTGGTCGATACCATAAAGAAAGACTACCTCGAAACACTATCGAAATGCAAAGAGATAACTGAAAAAAGCAGTGAGATAGCATCAAGCAACAACCCTATAAAATTTGCATTCCTCGCACTTCTTCGCACATTTGCACCGCTACT
>CAYJJJ010000044.1:10034-13431 GCA_964370465.1 uncultured Oscillospiraceae bacterium | reverse complement strand
CACACAAAAAAGCCGATATGCTAATCACATCGGCTTTTATATTTACTTCACTATTTACTTCCCAATAAAAAAATCAATTACATTCCCAGCGGTACCACTCTTACCTTTATAAATCTCGGTGTATCCGCAGTTTGTGCAACTTATTGTGAAAAATTTCTTGTTTTGCACATCGAAAAGCTTTGAAAAAGTTCCACCTGTCGCTTGAAACTGATCTTGCTCGTAGCTTGCGTTACCACACTTTACACATCTGTAACTTGGCATCATACCCTCCTTTGGCTCCGTTAAAACTCCACTTACTTTTTAATGCTCTCTTTACCAGTAATACTCTTTATCTCAACTTTATAGACGGCAGTTACTGATAGATTTTTTGCAATAGCTGTGTTGATGGTCGTTTCGCTTATCGGCGCAAACTTATGGCAGATAGCCTTTAGCGCTTGCACCTTTTCATCTTTTTCCGTTATGAGTGTCGCTATCCCCTCAACTGTTGCTGAGGCATAGTTTGTTGTAAGTTGCTGGGCGTTCACATCACTTGACATAACAAAGGAAATACAAACATTGCTATTTTCCTTTAGAATTTCTGTTTTGCGTCCCGACTTTGCACAGTGGAAATATAGATAGCTCCCCTCTCTCGCAAAATTTATCGGCACAGCATACGGCATATTCCCCGCCGCAAGCGCAACTGTTCCAAAAATTGCATTGTCCATTATCTCGCACGCACGTTTCTCACTGGTAGCTCTATCTTTTCTTCGCATAAAATCCCCCTCTACATTTATATTTTAGCTTAGTCCTTAAAATTACAAATATTTTTTATAAAGATATTTTATCATAAAGCTTTGTCTTTTTCAATTTTTCAGTTACTTTTTGTCGCAATCTTGTTACATTCAGCCGTAAATTTAAAAATATCTCTATTGTTTACTGATATTTTCGCATATTTTATTGCATATCTATTAGTGTTATGCTATAATAAATTGCAGTTTAATTGGTAGGTGAAAAGATGAATTTCAAAGTGAATAGAATAAAACCAGAGCACCTCGATGAATATTCAAAGATTTGCAAAGCGCGAAATCTTGCTGTTTTTTATCCTTTTGCAGTAGTATTTTTAACTGTAGAAGCGCTTTTAATAATTTTCCAAACAGTGCGATTTGGACATACTATATTTACTTTTGCTTATTTCTATATCTATCTCTCGTCATTTGCTTTTTCCACATTTTTTGCTTTTATCTTTTCACACTACAGAAAAAATCCAAAGCTTTCAAGGCCATCTTATTATGATATTTCTTTTATTATATTTCTAATATCTGTATCCACCGCAACAGGTACAGTTGAGCTTGATCGCGGCACAACTACCAACACGATGTTTGTGGCGGTTATGTTTTTTATCGTAACACTTGTTAATTTCAAAATCACCACTTTATGGGCGCTACTTAGCTCATCAATTGCCGTCTATTCATACTTTTGCATAGTTTCACCCAATATCACTTATGATGACAAAGTCGGACTTATTCTAAACTATCTGTTGTTGCTTATTATGTTTGTTCCATCTACTATAATAATCCACAACACGAGAATTCAGAATTTTTACCAGCAAAAAGAGATAACTCAAACAAACAAAACATTGCAGCGCGCAAACATTAGGCTTGAGCAGTTAAATACAAAACTGGAAGTTTCATCTAAAACCGACGGTTTGACCGGCGTTTTAAATAGAACCGCACTAAATGCAGCACTCGATTATAGCTGGCAACGCGCTATTTTACTCAATGATCCAATCACCGCAATTATGATAGATGTCGATCATTTTAAGAATTATAACGACAACTACGGTCACATAGCAGGTGATAATTGCCTCAAATCGGTTGCTTTGGCTATAAAGAAATCTCTTCATCGACATGGCGATAGCGTTTACAGATACGGTGGCGAAGAATTTGTTGTTTTGCTCGAGGGACTCGACACTAAAGGTGCCGATAGCGTTCAAAAAAGAATTGTGAAGGCCATTGCGGATCTTAAGATAAAAGCAAATGAAAACGGCGATTTAATGACTGTTAGTATCGGAATTAACACCGAAAACGCAACTGCGACGGAATCGTATGAGAAATTTTTAGATAGAGCTGATATCGCCCTTTACTACGCAAAGAACCACGGTAGAAACAAAGTTATCTACTACGACGATATTAAAGATGAAGTTAGTTCACAAAACAAACAATAAAATAAACCTCCGAAGGTTGCTTAAACTTCCTTCGGAGGTTTTTTATTTCGCCACTTTTAAATAACCTTTGCACAGTCTGCACAGATTATTCTACCCAATAGGGTTTTAGCTCTTTTCTTTACTTCATCAAGTCAAAGTCAACCGACATACCATCTGTCGCACTCAACATGAGCGAATCGCCATCAATTACAAAATCGTATGTTTTTGTATCGTCCCAAAGCTCAATGGTTAAGTCAACTGTACCAGAAGTTGCATCAGCGCCTTCAGTTATTTCGTAACTTCCACCATCTTCACCAAAGAACTCGTTGTCAAACATAAGCGACCCATCGTTTTTGAAGTTAATAGTTATCGCTGTTCCGTTTGAGTCTGTTCCACTCCACTCTCCTGACAGTGAATTCGACTCTCCACCGCAAGCTACAAGCGCCACTGCTAAACTTAGAACTATCAATGCTGTCAATAATTTTTTCATAAAATACCTCCTATAAATAAATGTTTATCTGCCAATATCATTATAGCAAAGATATCTTATTTGTTAATGTGCCGATTGGCACATTTTATTATTTCCGCCTTGTGTACCTAAGCATTACCACACCATCATCTGCACCTATACTCAGAAGTTTTAGCTTCAAATAGGGATTATTGTCAAAAAAGAGCTTTCTTCCGCTCCCTAAAATCACAGGAATTATTCCAACAATATATTCGTCAATAATATCCGCTTTAATAAAAGAGTCGATAACAACACCACCACCAAACAAGTAGATGTTTTTTCCCGCTTCTACCTCTTTCATTATAGGTGTTACTATATCCCCGGAAATAAACTCTACCCCTTCTTCACTCCGTTCGGCATTTGAGGAAGCAACATATATCTTTTTACTGCCAAGATAAGGCTTGTGCATATCTTGCAAATAACAGTTACTCCCCATCAAAACAACATCTATATCCTCAACAAAACTATCAAAATCAAACCGCTCTTCGCTGTCGATAGTGCGGTCATTCTGCCCCGCTATCCAATCATAACCGCCCTCTTTATCGGAGATATATCCGTCAAGGCTTATCGCCAAATTCAATATAATTTTCCCATTCATAGTTTTATCCTCGCAATTTTTTTGTTTTACAGATTTATCCACTAAAACTCTTATCCTGAAAACTTGTACTATATATTTTACCACAGCAGAAAGAATATGCAAATAGAGT
>CAYJJJ010000044.1:0-9934 GCA_964370465.1 uncultured Oscillospiraceae bacterium | reverse complement strand
CCTGAAAACTTGTACTATATATTTTACCACAGCAGAAAGAATATGCAAATAGAGTAAATTTACTTGTTTTATTTCCACAAGCAATTATATAAACAAACAAATATCATCTTGACTGATTTTCGCAGATAATAAATAGATGATTAGACTTTCATCTTGTGTGGTTTCATATGCAATTATAAAAACAAGCGTATTTTATTATAATTATATTCACAGGTGATGAAATAAACGGCCACACTTCCACCTTGCTTGTTTTCCTCAAACAATTATATAAACAAGCGGATTTTTATAAATTGGGTTTGCAAGCCAGTAAAACAGCAAACAAATTTTCAGTTTTTTTCGTTAAACTGTTGACAAAGCCGCAAAAATAGCTTATAGTTATAGTGAGTTAGAATTAACTAACTCACTATGCTTAATAAAAAGCGATATTTTTTTAAACAATTAGTTAGGGTAAACTAACTCAAATTTGGAGGTAAATTATGAGCGTTGTAATAGTCGGTGGTAACGAATGTATGGAGCGCAGGTATATAGATACATGTAAGCAGTACGGTTGTAAGGCAAAAGTTTTCACTAAACTAAAAGGTGATTTCAGAGCTAAAATCGGAAGTCCCGATATGATAATCCTCTTCACAAATACAGTTTCGCACAAGCTTGTCGCCTGCGTTAACTGCGAAGTTAAAAGGTGCAATGCAAGGGTTTGTCGCTCACACTCAAGCTCTCTTTCTGCTCTAAAAGGCATATTAGAAGCTGAAGCTTGTGCAGTTTAATTTTTTAAGCTCTAAAAATAGGCAGAATACGTTTTTGCTATTTATCTTAAATCTTTGCAGATAAATTTCGCTAAATTATAAAGGCTATCTGCGAAAACTCTTTTCAAATTCTGCTACTACGGTTTACTATTTTAAGTTTAAACAGGACGAGTGATTTCTCACCCGCCCTGTTTTTTGTTTATTAAAATTTGATATGCTCAGTCAAAATTCCCGACCGCATATCTATTAAGCTTCGTTGCGCTTGCACCGTGAGTCAGTTGTTGCTATAATACATGTATCTTATCTTTTTTAATAGGAGCTATACTATGTCTGAACAACATACCATTGAAACCCTTGATTGTCTTGGTGATATCTGCCCGGTGCCGATAATGAAGCTAAATAGCAAACTTTCACAGATAAAAGGCGGTAAGACTTACATGCTGGTCACCGACCACAGCTGTGCGCTCAAATCTGTGTCGGATTTTTGTAAGATCCATAAACTAAACCAAACTGCCACTGAGGTGTTAAACGGTGTTTGGGAAATTGTTATAAGCTTGTAGGGTTTATTTCCTGTGAAATAACACGGTATTCTCGTATTATTTTTCTTTAACAGATAGTTTGATTTAGCATCTTCTCTAAATATAGTATGCTTTTATCTTTCCCGACGCAAACAGTTGCGCGCTCTCGTTGTTTTATAGCGTAATAGTCGCCGACAAGATTTAAGTCCCTACATTTTACTATCCTGAGCTGTTTATGATACAGCTCTTTTTTTATCGCCATATACGGCAAAAACGCAACGCCAAACCCATTTGAAACAGATAGTTTCATCGACTCTGCAGTGTCTACAGTGTAGAGAGTGTTTAGCTTATTGCAGTCAATCCCACCCTCTGCCAGCTGATTTGATATAATCTGCTGTGTTCGGTGGTTGTTTGTCAGCATAACAAACGGATACTTATAGATATCTTCTTTCGTGATTTCTTTTGGAATATCAAACGCCTGATTGCAGACAAGGAAAAACTCATCGGTAAAAACCTTTGTATAGTGCAGACGCTTGTCTTTTGTTCTACCTATAACTATCCCCAAATCCCCTTTTCCCTTGGTTATTTTCTCCTCGATATTCTCACTTTGAGCAGTTCCGATTTCAAGAGAGTATCCTTGATATTTGTTTTTAAAGTGGTAGAATGTGCAGGGCAATGCATAGGCGCCTGCAAATGCCGTCGATATAATTTTTATCTTCTCACAAGAGGTATTCATGCTGTCAATCTCAGATACTATCCCGTTATATGAATCGAGAATTGAGCCAAAATACTTAAAGGCAATCTCCCCCGCCTCTGTTGGGACAATTCCCTTGTGGCTTCGCTCGAGCAGTTTCGCATTGAAATTTTTCTCAAGCGCTTTGATCTGTTGGCTGAGCGCAGACTGGCTTAAATTGCATCTCTCCGCTGCCGCAGATATGCTTCCGAGCTTTATAGTTTCTATGTAGGAAATAACATGTTCTATATTCATTTTTCAGCTCCAGCGCAATATTTTTTTAATATTTTTATAATTATATCATATAAATTATCATATGTCATAAGTTTTTCTTATATTTTATTAGAGATTCATATATCCGAATTAATTCCAAGTATGATACAATATTAACAAAGTTAAAGAAGGAGGAGATTATTATTTCAGAGATAAATCAATCAGAACAATCCTCAGCAATAAAACGTTCACGTGCACCACGAAAACCAAAAAAGAGCCAAATCCCCTATGCAATAATATTACTTATCGGAATTATAGCATTTGGATATTTTCTATCGGCTGATAGCGCAAAGCTTCCAGTCTACTGGGGCTTCGGTATCGCTTTTGGCTATATCCTACAGCGTTCACGTTTCTGTTTTACAGCGGCGTTCCGTGACCCTTGCATAACCGGTAGCACCTCGGTTACAAGAGCAGTTCTTGTAGCACTCGCAATCGGCAGTGTCGGGTTTGGAGCTATAAAGCTCGGAGCTGAGTTGACGGGTGGCGAGAGTATCAGTATGCAGAGTGTTTCGCCTATCGGTATTCCGCTCGTTATCGGCGCTGTTATGTTCGGCATTGGTATGGTAATTGCCGGCGGTTGTGCTTCGGGAACTATTATGCGAGTAGGTGAAGGGTTTACGATGCAGATGCTCTCACTGGTCTTTTTCGTGGCTGGCTCTCTCTGGGGAGCTCACGACATGGGCACATTCTGGGGCTCACTCAATGAAAATGCTCCAAAGATTTTCCTCCCTGATCTGTTTGGGTGGTTCGGCGCAATTGTTATTCAGGGCGGTATTATTGTCCTACTCTACATAGCGGCGAGAAAATGGCAAAAGAAAAAAATGGGAAGCGAAGAATAAAGAAAACAAAAATTTATTATTAAAAAGGAGAAAATTATTATGGCAGAATTTAATTTAGATTGTTTAGGCGAGGCTTGTCCAGTACCTTTGATGAAAACAGAGAAAAAACTCGGTGAACTTGCAGTTGGAGATATCCTACTTGTAGCGATTGACCACAGCTGTGCGATGAAAAATGTCCCTGAATGGGCTCGCAAACAAGGTCACAACGTTGAAATCGAAGAAGTTGACGACGGCGAATGGGAAATTGTTATAGAAAAAACTAAATAAACTGGAGGGTTTGCTTTGAAAGAATTTTTTATAAATCTTGGCAAAAATCCGATATACAAGAAACTTGCATCGGAACCTCTTACATACGTTGCAGGCGCTGTTTTACTCGCTGTCTTCCAGATAGCGCATATAGCTTCGCTTGGCAGTGCTTGGGGAGTTACAAGCACCTTTGCAAACTGGGGCGCATGGGTTTTTGAGCTTTTTGGCGGCGATACCTCTACTTGGAGCTACTTCGCTTCTGAGAGTTCACAGGCAAGACTCGCCGCTGGTGTTTTAGCAGATGGTGGCTCTATTCGAAACTTCGGAATTATCTTCGGAGCACTTCTCTCAACACTGCTCGCTTCACAGTTTAAGCTAAAAAAGATAAAGTCGGTAAGACAGGTTGTTGCGGCGGTACTCGGGGGACTTCTTATGGGTTACGGCGCAAGACTTGCACTCGGTTGTAACATCGGTGCATTCTTCTCCGCTATATCGGCATTCTCGCTCTCGGGCTGGGTTTTTGCTCTCTTCTTGTTAGTAGGAGCCTTTTTCGGAAGCAAGTTGCTCGCTAAATATTTTATGTAGGTATACCGGAAAGGAAAAAAGATGGAAAAGAAAGTTGAGCAGTATGATGTAGTGATAATCGGCGGTGGAGCGGCAGGAATGACTGCCGGTATCTACTGCGGACGCGCAAAACTAAAGACTCTTCTTATCGAGAAGTCGCTTGTTGGCGGTCTCGCTACATACACTGCTGAAATCGAAAACTACCCCGGTTTCCCCGAGGGAAGCACCGGAATAGACCTTATGAACGCATTTCAAAAACAGGCGAAGCGCTTTGGTGTTCAGTTTAAACTGACCGACGTAAAATCTGTTGATTTAGAGGGCGAAGTTAAGAGGGTTGAAACGTTTAGAACGATATACGAAGCGAAAGTTGTTATCGTTGCAAGTGGCGGTAAACCAAGACTCACAGGCGCTACAAACGAGGACAAATATCTCTACGATAAAGGTATCTCCTTCTGCGCTACCTGTGACGCCGCCGCAAATACCGACAAAACCGTTATGGTTATCGGCAGTGGGGACGCCGCAATTGAAGAGGGTATGTTCCTCACAAAGTTCGCTAAAAAGGTTATCGTTTCCGTCATGCACGACACAGGCAAAATGGACTGCAACGAGATTGCTAAAGCGCAGGCTCTTGCTAATCCGAAGATGGAATTTGTCTGGAACACCGTAGTTGACAGTTTTGAGGGTGACGAGCACCTCGATACTGTCGTCCTTAAAAATCTCAAGACGAACGAGAAAATCCCTGTTTCGGTTGATAGTTGTTTTCTCTTTATCGGATATATCCCAAACACCGAGATATTCAAAGGTGTTTTAGATATGGACAGAGGCGGACAACTTATCGCAAACGAGCGGATGGAGACAAATGTCAGAGGAGTTTTTGCGGCAGGAGATGTTCGCGAAAAGTTCTTAAAACAGGTGGCAACCGCAGTTGGCGACGGTGCAATTGCAGGCTACAGCGCTGAGAAATACATTGCTGAATCCGAAGTTTACGAAGAGCAACTTCTAAACCACGGAAAACCATCACTTGTATATGTATACAACGCAGCAGACGCTACTTCAAGAGAGTTACTCTCACTTTTTGAGGATTTTGAACGTGAGAACAGCGGTATAAAAGTAACACCGATTGACACCTATAAGTCAGACGGACTCGCAAAAAGACTCGCAGTTACCAAGATGCCAGCGGCTGTTTACCTAAACGGCGGCGAAATCGTTGCAACGATTAATCAAGGGATAACAAAAGAGGCTCTAACCTCTCTTTGCAAGTAATTTTTCACAAGAAAAAGTGCGACATATTGTCGCACTTTTTTTCTGTCGGTTTATCTTGTATGCTCCATCGGCGTATACCGAATTCCGTTAGTCTCTTTTTCGGTGTCGGTCGGTGTAAATCCAAGCCTTTTGTAGACTTCGATAGCATACGGCGAAGAATTAACAGTTATCCGCTCGTTTTTGCTATGCTCTTTTATATAGTTAAATAGCGCTTTGGCAATCCCTTTTCGATGGTGCTCTTTTTTGACAAACATCATCGATATATGGCTACCTTTTGAGAGCGCCATAACGCCACGAAGCTCTTCATCTAAAAACTCACCATAAAAGATGAGCGTATCATCTTTTACCGTCCCTTTGAGAAACTGCTTGAATGTTGCGACGCCATCTTTTGAATAGTCTGGCGCCTCAAACTCCATAAAAACTTTTATTATTAGTTCGGTCGCCGCTGCAAGTTCCGATATGCGAAGTTTGCGTATTTCCATACCTCTCACCTCTCGTCAGTGTTATACCATTATATGCGCTGACCACTATTTAAAGTTCGCCCATGCTTTTACATATTGTATAATTTTGTCGAAATATATCTTTTTGTATTTTGCGAATTTGCAATTTTTTATCCCACACAAAACGCTATTAACTAATTATTGAGCTCAATTTTAGCAGTAAAACACTCACGTTCGCCAATTTTCCCACCAAAGACAAAGCTTTTGTCAGCAAGCTCTACGCAGTTGATGATAATCTCGTCGCCGAGTTTCGCCTCTGCTTTGTAGTTTATCGAAAACGACTTTATCGCAAGGCTCTCACGCCCCAGACAATCGCAAACAACATCGGCATATACGGTGTTGTTCAGGTGCAAATTCGGGTCAAGGTCGCTATATCTCACGATACGACTTGTAAAAAATCCGTCCTCTTTTGGGTAGGCAATTTTATCCGATTTTATCGGCAGACGCTCCTCTGTCAAATCGAGATTTTCTATGAAATCGGTCGTTTTAACAGGTCTGCGGCTTTTGGTATCAATAAGTGCCCAGTCGGAAACAGCAGTCGCAACTACCTCTTCACCAACAGAAAAGGTCGTGAATCTCTCCATAATAACACCTTTAGGTTTCGGCGCAAAGGTAAATAGCTTTACATCATCCTTATAGACAATAGGACGATTAAAGACAACTTTCGATTTCGTCAGGATAAATAGGCGGTCAAATTTGAGCATCTCCTCACGGACAAACCCCATCCTCTCGCCGTCAGCTGTTCCCATATGCTGGATCATGCGGAGCGCTGTCGACATTTTAAGCGCACCACCGCCATCTGTATGGTATGTTTTTATCTCTTCTCTACTTGATAACATCGCAGTTTAAATACCTCTTCAATACTTCAGGCACAGTTACCGTTCCATCTGCGTTTTGGTAGTTCTCCAAAACAGCGGCGGTTGTTCTTCCAAGGGCAAGCCCTGATCCGTTTAGTGTGTGGACAAACTCAGGCTTCTCACCCTCTGCTCTTCTAAACTTAATATTCGCTCTTCTCGCCTGATAATCGACGAAGTTTGAGCAAGATGAAATCTCAGTGTATCTGTTGTAGCTCGGTAGCCAAACCTCTATATCATAGGTTTTTGCCGATGAAAATCCGAGATCTCCACCACAGAGCGCCACTGTTCTGTAAGGAAGGCCGAGTAGTTGCAATGCTCTCTCCGCATCTGCTGTTAGACGCTCAAGCTCTTCAAAGCTCTGCTCAGGTGTTGTGAACTTTACAAGCTCAACCTTTTGGAACTGATGCTCACGAATTAAGCCCCTTGTATCTCTGCCGGCACTTCCACCCTCCGCTCTAAAGCAGGCGCTGAATGCACAATGCTTTATCGGAAGCTCGTCCGCTTTTAATATCTCATCTCTATACATATTAGTAACTGGCACTTCTGCTGTCGGGATAAGGAAGTAGTCAACGCCCTCGAGCTTAAACATATCCTCCTCGAATTTTGGGAGCTGTCCTGTGCCTGTCATCGATGCTCTATTTACCATAAACGGTGGGAAAACCTCGGTGTATCCGCTTTCATAGTGCAAGTCGAGGTAGAAATTCATTATTGCGCGCTCAAGTCTTGCTCCTGCTCCCTTATAGAAATGAAACCTCGAACCAGTTACTTTTGCCGCACGCTCAGGGTCTAAGATATCGAGCGCTTTGCCTATCTCCCAGTGTGGTTTCGGCTCGAAGTCAAACTTCTTCGGCTCTCCAAACCTGCGCACTTCTACATTCTGCTCACTGTCGGCACCCTCTGGAGTTGATTTATCAGGGATATTTGGGATTGAATAGATAAGGTCCGCAATTTCTGTTTCAATCGCTGAGAGCTCCGCTCCTATATCTTTGCTTTTTGCCGAGATTTCTTTCATCTCCGCCATAAGCGCAGTGGTGTCTTTCCCCTCTTTTTTCATTGCAGGTAAGCTCTTTGAAACCTCATTTTGACGAGCTTTTAAGCGGTCATTTTCAGTTCCAAGTTCCCTTTTCTTTATATCGAGTTCAACTATTTTATCCACTGTTGGTTTAAAATCTGCATTTCTCTTTTTAAGCCCCTCTATAACTGCCTCGGGGTTATTTCTTATCTCTCTAATATCAAGCATTTTATTCTCCAATCTATTATTATTTTATCTGTTAAATTTTTTTCTCTGCCATGTAGGGTGAGCAAATGACCTTAGTCCTTTGGGGTCCCCACTTCTTTTGCTCCGTTTTTCCAAAATCCTCTATTTCGAGTGGGTTTATATAGCATTTTGCAATTTTTCATCTTTTCTAAACATCTTTGTCTTTCAAAATCGCCATTCAATCCGCCGCTATACTTATTTATTATATGCGAACTTATCTCTTGCTTATTTTTTCCCCTCTGAAAGCTTGTTTGCAAAGGTCATAAGCTCCTCATCGTTTAAAAACTCTATCGATATAACTCCAGTTTTGCCCTTTTTACGAACCTCGATTTTTCGCCCGAGCGACTCTGCAAGCGATATCTCAACTTCGCGGTAAAACGTTTTTTTAGCCAAAACTTTCTTCGGTTTCTTCTCAATCACTATCTGTTTGCAGTAAGCTTCAAGCGCTCTTACCGACATACTTCGCTCTACCGCCTCGTCCGCTACCTTCTTGGTGAGTTCTTTTGGAAGTGAGAGAAGCGCTCTGCCGTGGCCCGCTGAAAGCTTGTTTTCGGATATCAGCAAAATTACCGATTCTGGCAAAGCAAGCAGCCTCATAGAATTTGTGACTGCCGAGCGACTTTTCGATACTCTTTCCGCTACATCTTCCTGTGTCAGCGAAAACTCTTCAATCAGTTGCGAAAATCCCCTCGCCTCTTCTATTGCATTTAAGTCTTCACGTTGGAGATTTTCTATCAGCGTGAGCTCCATTGCCTCTTTTCTATCGACTGAAAGGATAACTACTGGCAGTTTGCGAAGTCCGGCTATCCTTGCCGCCCTATATCTTCGCTCCCCGGCTATTATCTCATAGCTTCCGTCGATTAGCCCTCGAACTGCAAGCGGCTGTATTATTCCGTGGATTTTTATGCTATCGGCGAGTTCAGATAGCGCTTCATCTTCAAAATATTGTCTTGGTTGCGCTCTATTCGGATTTATATCATCGATTGATAGCTCAACTACCGACCCTTTTTCAGATTCGTTGTTTAAAAACAGTGCATCAAGACCTCGTCCGAGCCCTTTTTTCTTTGGCATAGTCTACTTCCCCCCATTCTTTCTTAAAAATTCTTCGGTAAACTCGGTGTAGAATATCGAGCCTTTACTTCCTTTATCGTAGTATATAATAGGTTCACCAAAACTCGGAGCCTCTGACAATCTAACATTTCGAGGAATAGCCGTCTTATAAACTTTGCCCGGAAAATACTTTTTAACTTCAGCAACTACCTGCATTGTGAGGTTTAGTCTGCCGTCGTACATTGTGAAAAGCACACCCTCAATCTCAATATGCGGATTATACAGCCTTTTTACCTGTCTTATCGTCCCAACGAGCTGACTTAACCCCTCAAGCGCATAAAATTCGCTCTGAATTGGGATTAAAACGCTATCTGCACAGGTTAGTGCGTTTAGTGTGAGCAGTCCAAGCGAAGGCGGACAGTCGATAAAAATATAGTCATAGCTATCCCTGGCAGGCCAAAGCACCTTTTTGAGAGAATTTTGCCTCTCCTCTTTCTCTGAGAGCACAAACTCTGCTCCAGCAAGGTCAAGACTACAAGGAACGATAGTCACATTCTTAAAATTCGTCTTTATCGCACTCTTCTCGATTGCAACTCCCTCTATAATATTGTCATAAATCGAGTGTTTAACCAGTTGTTTGTCCACTCCAAATCCGCTTGTCGAGTTCCCCTGTGGATCAATATCTACAAGCAACACCTTATATCCCGCAGCGCCGACACATGCCGCTAAATTTACAGCGGTCGTCGTCTTGCCAACACCGCCTTTTTGGTTAGAAACAGCTATAATTTTACCCATAATCCCTCCGAGTCTATTTTTCTTGTTCTATTATAACACAATTTATCGACATAGTCGATTGGCGAAGCTTCACAAAGTGAGCGGAGCCAAGCAAGTGAAACTTGCAAATTGATGTTTCAATGTTCTCTTAAACGGTCAAAATCTTTGATTTTGGGAACCGTTAGAGGTTACTATAACACAATTTATCGACATAGTCGATTGGCGAAGCTTCACAAAGTGAGCGGAGCCAAGCAAGTGAAACTTGCAAATTGATGTTTCAATGTTCTCTTAAACGGTCAAAATCTTTGATTTTGGG
>CAYJJJ010000043.1:0-15285 GCA_964370465.1 uncultured Oscillospiraceae bacterium | reverse complement strand
TTGTGCTGTGCACAGAATGGAGATTAGTATGCAAAAAGTTTATATAGAAAAACTTGACCTCACCTACCATAAAGCGGTGCTTGACTGCGGACTTCCCATCTACCTTTGCAGCGATGATAGATTTACAAGCAGTTATGCGCTATTTGGCACCGACTATGGCTCGGTTGACAACTGTTTTAAACTCGAAGATGAGAGCGATTTCACAGTAGTGCCCGATGGTATCGCACACTTTTTAGAGCATAAACTCTTTGAGAGTCCCGACCACGATGCATTTGAGCTCTTTTCAAATATAGGAGCAAATTCAAACGCCTATACCTCATTTGATAAAACTTGTTATCTATACAGTGCAGTGAATGACTGGGATAAGAGCCTTGAAATACTGCTCGACTTTGTGCAAAATCCGTATTTTACAGATAAAACAGTCGAAAAAGAGCAGGGAATTATTGCGTCAGAAATAAAAATGTATGACGATCACCCAGGCTGGCAGGTTTCCTTTAATCTGCTCGGCAATTTATATCACGACCATTCGGTTAAAACCGATATTGCGGGGACTGTTCAGAGTATCAGTGAAATAACCCCCGAGCTTTTATACCGCTGCTATAATGTTTTCTACAGCGCAAAGAATATGTGCCTTGTTCTATCGGGGAACTTTGATGTGCAGCGTGCATATGAGATAATAAAAAGCGCTATTAAGTTTGAAAAGCCAAAATGCATTGAGAGAAAATATGCAGATGAGAAAAGGGAAATTGTCCGCCCATACAGCGAGAAAAAGCTCCCTGTAATCATGCCGCTCTTCGCACTCGGATTTAAAGAGGTGCCTGATAGCATGGAGGATGCGCTCCGTGGGCAGATTATAAACTCGATGATTTTGGATATTGCGGTAAGCAGCTATTCAAAGCTTTATTGCGATATGTATGAAGAGTCAATATTATCGAGCTCGCTTGGAACAGAAGTTATGTACGGCAGAGGGTATCTTGCGAATATTATCGAGGGCGAGAGCAAGAATATCGATGAAGTCGTAAATAGGATACACGAGAGATTTTCTGATATGCGTGAAAATGGCATAGATGAAGAGGATTTTCAGATAGCAAAGAAGAGCGTTTATGCAAATATCGTTAAAAGCAGTGCTTCAGTTGAGGCTATTGCTCGAAACATCTTAGCGGCACACTTTGAAAATTATCTGCTCGAAGATGAACTCTCGATTATTGCGAGTATAACAAAAGATGATCTCGATAGAAGACTGCAAACGAGCTTTTTAAAAGAATTTAGCTCGGTTTCAGTCGTTAAAGAATAGGAGTTTAAAATGGATATTGTAACATTTCCGAGTTTAGGCATTGAAGTGCCAGTTTCAGCGGAGGCTTTTGAGATTTTTGGCATAAAAGTGCATTGGTACGGGCTTATTATAGCGTCGGGCGTTTTGCTCGCTATAATTGTCACCTACTACCTTACAAAGCACTATCCGAAAGTCGAAAAAGACCCGTTTATAGATGTTGTGTTGGTGTCGGTTATCTGCGGATTTATAGGTGCACGAATATATTATGTTATCTTCTCGCTTGATATGTATAAAGACAACTGGATAAAGGTATTTTATTTCTGGGAGGGCGGACTTGGAATTTACGGCGGTGTTATCGGTGCTTTAATTGCGGCGGTTATCACATGTAGGATACGCAAAGTTGATATCCCTTCGTTTGTCGACCTTGGTGCTATCGGGCTTTTTATAGGTCAGGCGATGGGCCGTTGGGGCAATTTTTTCAATCAAGAGGCGTTTGGCGATAATACCACTTCACTTTTCGGTATGACAAGCGATAAAATATCCGCATATCTTGAAAGAAATCAAGCGAGCCTTGAAGCGATGGGAACAGTAGTTGACCCATCACTCCCAGTACATCCGACATTTTTATATGAGTCTGTCTGGTGTTTTATTGGTCTTATAATTGCACTTACCATGGTGAAAAGGCGCAAATTTAACGGACAGGTATTTGCCTTTTATATAGCTTGGTACTCATTCGGTCGATTCTTTATCGAGGGACTTCGTACCGATTCGCTGATGATTGGCCCACTTAAAGCTTCGCAGATTGTAGCTGTTGTAGGTGTGATTGCAGGTATTGTGATTTTTATCCTTGGAAACAAGCGTGCAAAAACACTCGGACTAAAACCGCTGACAGATGGTGCTGTTTTAGATGCTGTATCAAAATGTGAAACAGACGAGAGCATAGAAACAGTTTCTGAGGAAACAATTTCGGACGATAAAGAGAAATCAGATAAAAAAGATGATGAATTAGTTTCTGGGGAAACTGAAAAAATATCAGAAAAACAAACCGAAGAAGAGAAAACAGATATCATTTCTAATGATGAGACAGATAATAGAAATGAAGATACAGAAGTCAAACCAAAAGATGATGAGGACAGCATATGATTATCGATGGAAAAGCTGTTGCGAAGGCGGTTAAAGATAAGGTAAAGGGCGAGGTTTCAGCTTTAAATAGAGAGGGTATCTCGGTCTGCTTGGCGGTTGTTTTGGTAGGCGATGACCCGGCTTCTGATGTATATGTTAAAAATAAAAGCCGGGACTGCGAAGAGGTTGGCATTATATCAAAGGAGTATCGCCTAAAGGCGGATACAACCAGTGAAGAGCTTTTATCGCTTATTAATAGTTTAAATGGCGATGATAATGTCGATGGTATTCTCGTGCAACTACCACTTCCCGCGCACCTTGATGATAAAGAGATTATAAATGCAATTGATGAGAATAAAGATGTCGATGCATTTCATCCATCGAATGTCGGCAAGATAATGATAGGGGATTATACCTTTTTACCATGCACCCCAGCTGGTGTTACCGAGATGTTAGCTCACTATAATATCGAAATAGAGGGCAAGAACTGTCTTATTATAGGGCGCAGTAATATTGTAGGAAAGCCGATGGCGATGCTTATGCTCGAGCGGAATGCAACAGTAACTATTGCGCACAGCAGAACAAAAAACCTCGCAGAAATATCAAGACGTAGCGATATAATTATAGTGGCGATTGGCAGAGCGAAGTTTTTGAGCGCTGACATGGTGAGTGAGGGCGCTATTGTTATTGATGTTGGAATAAATCGCGATGAAAACGGCAAACTCTGTGGGGATGCTGATTTTGAGAGTATCAAAGATAAAGCGTCTTATATAACACCTGTTCCGGGCGGTGTTGGACCTATGACTCGTGCGATACTTATGAAAAATACCCTTATAGCGGCTAAAATGCGAAAAAAGATTGACAAACAGTGAATACTGTGATATCATATCAAAGCCGCATATTACAGGTTTTAAGTGCAAAAGCCACCTGAGGTAGCGAGACTTTACAAAAAAAGGAATGAAAAGAATGTACGCAATTATCAAAACAGGCGGAAAGCAGTATAAAGTTAGCGAAGGCGACGTTATATACATCGAAAAGCTCGAAGCTGAAAACGGATCAGAAGTTGTTTTCGACGAAGTTTATGCAGTAGGCGAAGGCGATAAACTAAACGTAGGTAGCCCCTTCGTTTCAGGCGCTAAAGTTACTGGTACAGTTGAGAAAAGTGCGAGAGGAAAGAAAATAACAGTTTTCACCTACCGCTCAAAGAAAAACTCAAAAAGAAAAATGGGTCACAGACAACCGTATACTAAAGTGACTATAAACAAAATAAACGGTTAAAAAATATTATTATAAAGCTGAGGTGTATTTAAAATGGCACATAAAAAAGGTGTTGGTTCAACAAAGAACGGTAGAGACAGTGAGTCGAAACGTCTTGGTGTTAAAAGAGCAGACGGTCAGTTTGTTTTAGCGGGAAATATCCTCGTTCGCCAGAGAGGTTCACACATTCATGCAGGTAACAACGTAGGCAAAGGTAGCGATGATACATTGTTTGCACTAGTTGACGGCAAAGTGCGTTTTGAGCGCATGGGTCGTGACCGCAAGAAAGTTTCTGTATACTCGGTAGAGAGCTAATTTAAGTTTAATTTTTTTAAACTTAATTATTTATCGTGTAAATAGGTTTCAAACTCTGACACCCGAGGTTTTACCTCGGGTGTTTTTGACAAATAAAGGATGGATTAAATGTTTGTAGATGTTGCAAAAATATCTGTAAAAGCGGGTAAGGGCGGCGATGGTGCTGTTTCATTTCACCGCGAGAAATACGTAGCGACAGGTGGCCCTGACGGTGGAGACGGCGGAAAAGGCGGGAATATCGTCTTTTTAGTCGATGATAACCTCTCGACACTTATTGAGTTTCGCTATAAAAAGAAATATACAGCAGAGGTCGGTGAGAACGGTGGAGCGAAAAACTGCTCGGGTAGAGGTGCGAAGGATTTAATAATTAAAGTGCCACGCGGTACCCTTGTCAAAGATGCCGCTACCGGCAGACTGCTTGCCGATATGTCCGAAGATGAGCCAACTATTATCGCAAAAGGCGGCAAGGGTGGTGCTGGTAATCAGCATTTCGCAACCCCAACACGCCAGATACCACGCTTTGCAAAACCCGGAAAAGCTGGCGAAGAGTTCGACTTAACGCTCGAGCTCAAACTGCTTGCTGATGTCGGTCTTGTTGGCTTTCCAAATGTCGGTAAATCGACGCTTATTTCGGTTGTCAGTGCCGCAAAACCCAAAATAGCAAACTACCATTTCACAACGCTTGTGCCGGTGCTTGGAGTTGTTCGCATATCCTCGGAAGAGTCGTTTGTTATGGCGGATATTCCAGGTCTTATTGAGGGTGCATCCGATGGGGTTGGCCTTGGGCACGACTTTTTGCGCCATATCGATAGATGTAGGCTTATTGTTCATATCGTCGATGTGTCGGGCAGTGAGGGACGTGACCCTGTTTCGGATTTTGAGCTTATCAACAAAGAGCTTAAAAACTACAACGAGGATATAAGCACGCGGCCGCAGATTGTTGTCGGGAGCAAGATAGATCTTGCAACAGATGAGCAGATTGCCGAGTTTAAGAGCTATATCGAGGGGCTGGGATACCCATTTTTCACTGTCTGTGCGCCGATTTCAGAGGGTTGTCAGCAGCTTGTCTATGAAGTTGCGCAGAGGCTTCGTGAGCTACCGCCGATTGTTCGTTTTGAGGCGGAAGAGGCGCCTATAGAAACAACGGAAAATAAAGGCGAAATTAAGATAACAAGGGCAGATAACGGCGCATATGTAATAGATGCACCGTGGATTTACAACCTTCTCTTATCCGCTGATATGGACGATTATGAGTCGCTCCACTTCTTCCAGAAAGTTCTTATCGATAAGGGCGTAATTGCAAGACTTGAAGAGATGGGTATAAACGAAGGGGATACTGTCCGTATTGAGGACTTTGAATTTGACTATGTTAGATAAGAATTTAAGCACACTTACCTATGCATATCTTGGTGACGCTGTTTTCGAGCTTCGGGCACGTAGCTATCTTTGTTCAAAGCACGACTATAAGCCGAATGTTCTGCACGGTAAGGTTATTAAAATAGTCTGTGCCGCCGCTCAAGCAAAGCTTTATGATGAGATTTTTGAAACACTCAGCGAAGAGGAGCAGTCGGTGATAAAAAGAGGCAGAAATGCAACGGGGACAAAGGTGCCGAAAAACTCAAATGTTGCAGATTATAGGAAGGCAACTGGAGTTGAAACTCTGTTTGGATTTCTCTATTCAAAAGGTGACGAAATAAGGATTGATGAGTTGTTTTCAAAAGCTGTTATGCTATATGAGAACGACGATTAAGAGAGGTTTATTTTGAAAAATTTATTTTGCAAAAAAAACTTAATAGAGTTTGCACTTAGATTTTCGGTTGTGGTTGTATCGGTTATAATTTTGTTTTTTGCTTCGAGTGCTGTTTCCTATGACTCGGGTGAAGATATTGATGGGATTATTGAAACAGCAAAGGTAATTGAGATTACTGAAAATTTCAATTACGAGATAATGGAAGGTGTTTTTGCGGATGAAATTATCTTTGTAGCTGAGCTTACCTCAGGTGAATACAGTGGTACTTGGATACAGATGATTCAGCAGGTAGATAGTCTTTTCTACCCGCAACCTGTAATTGTTTCCGTTGGGGACGACATACTTGTCACAAACCAAAACCAAATAATAGCCTCGGATGGTGAGAGCTATAACTGGGCATATACAGGGCATAATCGCCTAAATTATATCTATATTTTAGTTGCAGTTTTTATCGGATTAATTCTGCTTTTTGGTCGTGCAAAAGGTCTTGCAGCTATTATTACTTTAGTTCTGACGATTGCTGCAATCTTCTATTTCTTTCTGCCGTCAATTTTAACTGAACAAAATATCTATTTAACTGCCACTGCGACGACCTTTTTTGTTATTTTCTCGAGTTTATTTATCCTAAACGGATTTAACAAAAAATCGATCTCTGCTATAATTGGAAACTGTTTTGGAATAGTTATAGCAGGGGTTGTTGCTTATATCGTAAACGCTGTTATGGATATTACAGGCGTTCTTGATCAGGATTATATCTTCCTCACAATGCTTGAAAATAACATTGTAATTGACTTACAAGCAGTTGTTTGGGCAGGGGTTTTAATTGGTGCTCTCGGCGCTATTATGGACGTTTCAATGTCGATAGCGTCTGCTATGCAAGAGCTGTATGAAGGAATAGACAGACCGAGCTTTAAAGCGCTTGTCCGCAGTGGGCTGAATATCGGCAGAGATGCAATAGGCACTATGACAAATACCCTAATTTTGGCGTATGTCGGAAGCTCACTTGCTATTATACTGCTTTTTACAGCTTATAATAGAAATCCTTATGTCATATTAAACCTCGAGATGATTTTAGTTGAGATTATATCGGCTATTGTCGGTAGTATCGGGATAATTATGGCGGTACCGTCAACGGTTTTTGTGGCGGCGAGTATCTATATGGGATTTGGGAAGAGAGCTGTGGTGTCTACTGAAGAGATAGAGAATAAAAAAGTGATAGATATTAATGAAAAGGGCGAAGAAGAGATAGATGTTGCAGAAATAAGCGAAGATTAGAGAAGGTACAGAGCAGTAATCCCTGATAGCTATAACAGATAAGAAGTAGCAGAGAGGTCGCTGATGATTTGCTAAAAGGTGCAGTGGAGCCGATTGTATGCTGAAAAGGTGCAGTGGAGCCGCTTGTATGCTGGGAAGTTGTAGTGATGCCGCCCCGCCCGCAGAAAACGCACTTCGTGCGTTTGGTCGAGTTTCACTCGACCACGGCGATTTGTAAAATCGCCTCTGCGGGCGGGGCGTCTTGGCAGTGAGAGCAGACAATAAAAGAAATAATGTTCAGCGATTAAGAGGGGTTTATGTTTACTGCTTTTTTAAATTTAATTACTACAGAACCGATAATTATAATGTACTTATTGTTGATAACTGCTTTTTTTGGTGTTCTATTTTTCCACATTACAAAAATTATTATACTTATCATTCAAAAGAATAAGGTTAGAAAGTTGATTGATGAAAGTTATGATTTATCTCTTTCAAAATAGTTTGTTTATAAAAAGAAAATGATTAAAGAAAACATCCGTGGGATTTACATAATTGAGAATAAAGTTAATCTAAAATGTTATGTAGGGCAAGGTAAAAATGTGTGTGAGAGAATTAATTCGCACTTTAGTGGGCATGGAAATCGAGATATATATTTTGATTTTTTAAAAGGTAATGATTTTTCTGTGAGAATTATCACCTTAAGGCATAGTAGATTTAAAACCATTAATAGATTAGAAAAAATAGCTATTGCTGTTTGTAATTCATTTTATAGTGGATATAACCAAACTCGTGGTAACAGAGGCTAAAATTGGATATAAAAAATATAGCATAACAAAAAGGGAGGCTAGCACTGAAGTGATAGCCTCCCTTTAAAACACTATTTTTACAAATCTATTAAAACCCTACTTCGTCGCCGCCTCAAGCACCAGTCTTATCGCTTCAAGCGTCGGGACGCCCTCGTGGAGCTTTTTGTCATCGACATAAAAGGTAGGGACATAATAGTAATCGTACTTTTCGGCTATTTCAGGGTTTTTGCGCTCTTCAATAGTTTCTATTTCAATATCCTTGAACGCTGGGTTTATCCCTTTTAAATTATCTATCATATCAAAAGCTTTTTTGCAATGGGGACAGCTTTCGAGATAAAACATCTTAATATTTTTCACAATAAAAACCTCCTGTCACTAAATTAAATGAGTTGTTAGCTTTATTATATATAAACTTTCCATTTATTACAAGCGAAAGTTTGAATTTCAAAGCTTAGCTTTTCATAAGCTTATATTCAAATGAGTCTACAAGCGCTAAGAAACTTGCGTTTATAACATCGTGTGAAACACCTACAGTAGTCCAAGTGCGCTCACCGTCACTGCTCTCGATAATAACACGTACCTTTGCGGAAGTAGTCGTGCTGTCTTCTGTCACACGCACTTTAAAATCGATAAGCTTAACGGTTTTAAGCGTTGGGTAGAAAACCTCAAGTGCTTTGCGAAGTGCGTTATCGAGCGCATTAACAGGACCGTGTCCCTCAGCGGCAGTCAGTTTTGTCCGCTCGTCTACTCGTATTTTAACTATCGCAGTAGCAAGCCGCTCTTCGTCCCTTGAAAACTGCTCGCCAATTATCTTGAAGCTCTCAAGCTCAAAGAAACGTGGCATAAGTGAAAGTTCACGGCGGACAAGCAGTTCAAATGAAGCGTCCGACTCAAATATAAATCCCTGCTTTTCAAGAGATGAAACCCTGTCTACTATCTTTAAAACGTCGGGAGAGTCCTTTGTGACCTCACCTAAAAACTCCGACATCTTAGCGGCAATAGCAGCTCTGCCGGACATTGAGGAGATAAGGAAATTTCTGCTGTTGCCGACGGTTTTTGGGTCGATATGTTCAAACGAGCGCTCGCTTTTTAGAATTCCATCGACATGCATTCCGCCCTTGTGTGAAAAGGCGTTAATTCCTACATAGGGGGTCTGTGATGGCAGAGTAATATTTATTATATCAGAGAGTTTGTGCGCAGTTCTTGTGAGTCTTCCCAGTTTGTCTTTTGCAAGGGCGCTATATCCCATTTTAGTTTCAAGTGTTGGGATTACTGCGTAAAGCTTTGTGTTGCCGCACCTCTCGCCAATACCAATAAATGTTCCCTGAACTTGACAAGCGCCAGCTCTCACCGCTTCAAGGCTACTGGCAACTGCACAACCTATATCGTTGTGGCAGTGGATACCTACTTTGCAGTCGGGGAAGAGCGAGACAACCTCTTTTGTTGCGTTATATATTTCAAATGGCAAACTACCACCATTTGTGTCGCAGAGAATTAATCGTGAGGCACCAGCGCGGTATGCAGCTTCAAGGGTGGTTATTGCATATTCTTTGTTGCTTTTGTATCCATCGAAAAAATGCTCGGCGTCATAAAAAACCTCTCGTCCGTTTGCAACAAGGTGCGAAACCGTATCAAAAATCATATCGAGATTTTCCTTTTCGGATGTACCCAGCACTTCTTTGACATGCAAATCCCAACTTTTGCCAAATATCGATATTATATCAAGATTGCAGAGAAGCAGTTTCTTCACATTTTCATCTTCTAAAACCGAGATGCCTTTTCGTCTTGTTGAACCGAATGCCACAAGTTTTGAATAATTTAGCTTATTTTTTGAAAGTTGCAAAATAAAATCAAGATCTTTTTTATCAGCACCGGGATTTCCAACCTCAATAAACCCGATAGATAATTTGTCGAGCGCTTCTATAACTGCGAGTTTGTCATCATTTGTGAAAAGGATACTTTGCCCCTGAGCACCATCCCGAAGCGTTGTATCGAATATCTCTATTGTTCTCATAATAAAAGCCCTCCTAATAAAACTATATTAAGAAAGGTGGTTTTTGTCAATATTATTTGACTTATTTTAAAAAATTATATAACATATAAGCTAAGGGAGTGATTTTGTGGACGTTAATAATAAAAGAAATCTAACTATGCTTATCGATTTCTATGAGCTTACTATGGCAAATGGGTATCTTGAGCATGGATTTGGTGAAACAGAAGTTGTTTTTGATATGTTTTTTCGCAAAATTCCAGACGGTGGCGGATTTTCTATTTATGCAGGACTTGAGCAGGTTATAGAATATATTGAAAACCTGTGCTTCACCGAGGAGGATATAGAGTATCTTCGTGGCAAAAGTATTTTTTCGGAAAAATTCTTAAATTATCTTCGCACTTTTAAGTTTTCCTGTGATATCTACAGTTTAAAAGAGGGGACCGTTATCTTCCCAAATGAGCCGATAATAACAGTTAAAGGCCCTATAATAGAGGCGCAACTAATTGAAACTATGGTGCTACTCACAATCAACCACCAGTCGCTTTTAGCTACAAAGGCATGCAGAATAGTGAGAGCTTCAAAAGGACGAGTTGTATATGAATTTGGAGCGAGAAGAGCTCAGAGTTATGACGCCGCTATTTTTGGAGCCAGGGCCGCATATATCGGTGGAGTTGACGGTACATCTTGTGCGATAGCCGAGCGAATTTACCAGATACCAGCTATTGGTACAATGGCACATTCATGGATTCAGCTTTTTCCCGACGAATACAGTGCATTTAAAGCTTATGCTGAGGTTTATCCAGACAACTGCTCACTGCTCGTCGATACTTACAATACCATAAAGTCAGGCGTGCCGAATGCTATAAAGGTTTTTGATGAGGTGTTAAAACCACTTGGGAAAAGACCTATAGGCATTCGAATAGACAGTGGTGATATAGCCTATCTATCGAAAAAAGCAAGGCAGATGCTTGACGCCGCGGGATATAGCGATGTTCGTATAATGGCATCGAACTCGCTCGATGAATATATTATAAGGGATTTGATAATTCAGAACGCACAGGTGGATATTTTTGGTGTTGGTGAAAATCTGATAACATCGAGAAGCACCCCTGTTTTTGGCGGTGTGTATAAGCTTGTTGCGGTAGAAGAAGACGGTGAGTTCACCCCGAGAATAAAAGTTTCAGAAACAATGGAGAAGATAACAAATCCTTGTTTTAAAAAGTTTTACAGATTTTACTCGAATGAAACTAACAAAGCAATAGCCGATTATATCTGCTGTTATGATGAGGGAAATGATTTTCCGTATGAATTTGAAATATTCGACCCAAATGCTGTTTGGAAGAGAAAAACTATTTCAAATTTTTATGCAAAAGATATGCTTATACCTATTTATAAAAGGGGAGAGCTTGTATATAAAAGTCCATCGCTCCTTGAAATACGTGCATACTGCGCAGAGCAGATAGACAGTCTTTGGGATGAGGTTAAGAGGTTTGAAAACCCACATACCTACTATGTCGACTTATCGCAAAAACTCTACGATATTAAAGACAAAATACTAAAAGAATACAACTATTAATAATATCTAAATGTTGAATACATTAACTTTATAGTATAATACTAATAATATGGTGAAAACACCGCTATTTAGTTATGACGAAACTATGACTTTTTTATTACGATGTTGTGTATTATAGAAAATTATGGTATACTAGGAGCTACCTGTAAAGGATTTTATTTATATTTTAAGGGAGGAAGAGCATGGCGACAAAGAAACCCACTGCTCCCGAAAAAACACCAAAAACAAACAAAAAGAAGAAGAAAAAGAATAGCGTTTTCAAAATTATTTTGAAAACTATTGCCGCTCTTTTTCTTATAGGGATAATAGCAGGAACACTTGTTGTAACAGCGCTTGCTGTTTATGTTGGAACATATGCAGAAGATGACCAGATAGATTTAAGAAGTCTAGAGCTCAGCTTTACAACGATAGTTTATTATACCGATGACAGTTCGGGCGAAGATATCGAGCTTATGCGTATTGCTGGTGAGTCGGATAGAATTTGGGTCAGTATCGATGATATGTCACAAAATCTAATTGACGCAGCTATTGCACTTGAAGATGCAAACTTTGATACCCATAGCGGTGTTGACTGGTACAGAACTATTGTAGCTGCTGTAAACGAAGTTATCCCGATATACAACCAAACTATCGGTGGTTCAACTATCACTCAACAGGTTATTAAAAATGTAACTGGTGAGAATGTTGTCGGCGGTATTGAAGGTTATATTCGAAAACTAAATGAGATAATAAGTGCACTTCGTCTTGAAACAAAGTTTACAAAAGATGATATTATGGAAGCGTACCTAAATACAATACCGATGAACGGAACAATGGTCGGTGTTGAGGTTGCGGCGAACGCATATTTTGGCAAGAGTGCGGCAGAGCTATCAATCGCTGAGAGCTGTGCTATCCTTGCTGTAACGCAGAGCCCTTATGCGCACAATCCGTTTGTCTTCCCTGAAGCTAATGAAGAGCGTCGTATATATGGTATAAACAGAATGCTCGAGCTTGGACTAATATCAGCATCAGAGCATGCGGCTGCTTTGGCTGAGAGTGAAAATATGGTTTTTCTCACCGAACAGTATGAAGCGAGTCGTTCAGATGTTCAAACCTACTTTGAAGATATGGTTATGGACGAAGTGGTTGAAGATATGATGGAGGAGTATGGCTACACAAGGTCAGAAGCTTCAGACATGGTACTTCAAGGTGGATACAGAATCTACACAACCCTTGATCCATATATTCAAGAAACTATCGAGAGCGTATATGAAAGTGAAGACTTTTTCGAGGTTTTCCCAGATAAGATAGAGCTTCGAACTGACGAGGATGGCAATCAGGTTGAAGTTGCTGTACAACCTGAGGGCGCTATGATAATTATGGATTACGAAGGTGCAATTCTTGGAGTTGTCGGCGGCAGAGGTGAAAAAGAGGCATCAAGAACGCTTAACCGTGCAGTTGATTCGCTAAGGCCTCCAGGTTCTACAATGAAACCGATAACATCATACTCATTATCGTTTGCGCAAGACCTTGTAACTTGGTCTACCATACTCGACGATAATCCTGTAAAAGACCTTGAGGAGAGCGATGGAACAGTTGCTCCATGGCCTATAAACTACTATGAGAGCTACCTTGGCTATATACCGCTCGAGCTTGCACTACAGCGCTCAACTAATACTATACCGGTATATCTCGGTGAGCTAATAGGGCCTCAGGTTATGTTTGACCATTTAACCCAAAAACTCGGCATTTCAACACTTGTTGTTTCAAAACAAGTTGGTAATCAGATATTCTCTGATGTGGCGCTAGCCCCTCTTGTTCTTGGAACTCCGACAGATGGTATTTCGCTGCTTGAGATGACTGCTGCTTATATGCCGTTTGGTAACGGCGGATTCTACACCGAACCGCACAGCTATACAAGAGTAGTCGATTACAGGGGAAATATTATATTAAATCAGAATAACGTTAAAACACAGGTTTACGATCCGCAGACCACTGAGGTTATGAACAAGCTTCTGCAACGAGTTGTCAGGGGCGCTGTGGGAACAGGTAGAAGAGCGGCGTTTGGTAACTGGGAGCTTGCAGGTAAGACTGGTACGGCTTCTGCAAATACCGACCACTGGTGGATAGGTCTTACCCCTTATTATGTCGGCGGCGCTTGGTTTGGATATGATAATCCAGGTACCGACGGTAGCGGTGAGATTATACTTCGTTATACACACCCATCAATTGAAGCGTGGAGAACAGTTATGGAGGAGATTCATCAGGGACTCGAAGCGAAAAGTTTCCCGACGACAAATCAGCTTATACAAGCTCCTTACTGTACGATGTCAGGCCTTCTTGCAACAGATACTTGCGGAGCACCGGGCATGGGTTACTACAAGCCTTCATATGTGCCGGGATACTGTAATGGTAATCACACATTGATTGCAGAACCTATTCCACAGCTTGCTTATTAGAAGTTAAAAGTTGTAATAATATGTTATTAAAAGTCCGCAGGAATGCGGACTTTTTTATACTAACAAGAGATGTTTTTTGCAAAATAAATCGGGTATATCGTTTTAGTGTGAACAAATATGCTGAAATTAGAAATCTTATGAAAAATAGCGTAAATACTAATATCAATTATCTTGAATTTTTAAAAAATTTGTTGTAAAATATAACTAAGAGTAATGTTATTTATAGAGTGAGAGGGAAATCTTTTGGAAGAAAATAAATTGAATTATAATGCTGATATCGATATTAGTTTCGGTATCTCAAGCTCTATTAAATTTAAAAGAGATGTAGATGAGCTTGGATTTAATAAAATATGCATGACAGAAATCTTAAACGCTGACCTATCCATTGCGGCTTATGGAGAAGAGAGATATTATTTAGGCTGTAAAGATGTTTTGGCGAATGTTCAGGCGGGCCTTGCTATGGCAGGACTTGACACCACTATCTATATATATAGCTTTAACTATAAGAATTTTATCTTAGCTGCAAATGATAGTATATCAAAAGAAGAATTTCATATGCTTATGAAGCAGTTTTATATTCAGTTTGAGTCAGCGGCTTCATCTGAAGTTGATGTTAGTGCGGTTTCGAGATTTGTTGTTGTGCTACAAGAGGATAGGCTAATTGAAAGAGCGCTTCATTCTCTTCTAATGGCAAAGGATACGCAAGAAACATTTATCCTAACACCAGATGTTTTGGATATTGTTAATACAGCAAATGAAGATGCAAAAGTGCTTGACCTTATAAACTTTGCAATGGAGCATAATCGTGTGGTTCCGTATTATCAAGGAATTCGCAATAATAAGAGCTGTAAGATAGATAAATATGAAGCGCTTATGCGAATTTTCGATAAAGATGGGAATATCTTTTTCCCAGACTACTTTCTCGATATTTCAAAGAAATATAAGATATACAACCGTTTAAGCCAGATAATGATTGAGAGAGCAATGACAGAATTTGAAAATCGCCCTGAGCGTCTGTCGCTAAATATTTCCGCTTTTGATATTTCAAGTGAAGCTTTTCGTCAATGGTTTATTGAAAAACTAAAAACTTATCCAAACTCAAAAAATATAGTTATAGAGTTTGTTGAAACTGAAAATTATCAAGAAGGTATGCTCTTTGAGTTTATAAAAGAGGTAAGAAGCTTTGGTTGTAAAATATCAGCTGACGATTTCGGTAGCGGATATGCAACCTATACTGCGATTATAGCGCTTTCTCCAGCGTACATAAAAATTGATGGTACAATTATAAAAGATGTTGCAACCACAAGAGAAAACCTTATCATACTTCGTTCAATCTGCTTTATGGCAGAGCTAGTCGGCGCGAAGACGATAGCAGAGTATGTTGAGAATGAAGAAATTCAAAATGTCCTCTTAAAATACGGTGTTAATTATTCTCAAGGATATCTATTTAGCAGACCAAAACCAATTTCTGAAATTTAGATTAGAATTAAATATAATCAAA
>CAYJJJ010000042.1:0-15627 GCA_964370465.1 uncultured Oscillospiraceae bacterium | reverse complement strand
ACTAAAACAAAATCATCGCCGATGAGCAGAGGGCGCTTTACGAGCATACCGTCGGTTGCGAGAAGGTTTAACTGCTCATCTTCGCTCATAGTAGGAAGCTTGTCTTTGAGAGCCATTGATTTGTATAGCAGTCCGCTTGTATTAAAAAATTTCTTTAAGGGAAGGCCGCTTTTCTCGAGCCACTCTTTTAGCTCGTCATAGGTTGGATTAGCTTCTTTGATATGGCGCTCGGTGTAGTTTGCACCGTTATCATCAAGGAACTTTTTTGCCTTTTGGCAGGTTGTGCATTTTGGGTAACATATAAATAGCATTTTGTGTCCTCCACTGTTTGTTTTTTAATTAATTGTACATTGTGAAAATATAATTATCAAGTAATTTTATTAAACAACAATATTTGCTTAATTATAATTTTGATGCAAAAAAGTAGCAGTTGCGAGAGGACAACCTATTCGCAACTGCTACTGATTTGTTTATTAACTATATCTTTGATAGTATTGCTATTTTTGCTGTTTCTTCAACAAGCTCCGCTAAGTATGCCGCTGACTTGATATTGTCGGATAAAGTGACCTGTCCGTGGCCTCGAAGTAGAAAAGAATTCATCTTCGGGTTTTCGTCGATGGTTTTAAATATTGTTTCGAAGTATTCAGTCGGTACAATATAACTCTTTGTATCGAAAACAGGACAATAATCGAAAAGTTTCAAAGAAGCATGATAGGTGCTGAGCTCAAGTTGGTCATTGTTTGCGCAGTAAGCGGTTGCAAAAGGTGAGTGGCAATGAAAAATAGCGCCTACATTTTTATATCTTTCATATATAGCGCCGTGTAAAAGTGATTCTTTAGAAGGTTTTTTCTCGCCCTCTATTTTGTTGCCAGAAAAATCAGTTACAACTAAGTTTGATAAACTTATCTCGTCAAATCCGACATCAGTCGCTTTTACAATCATAAGATCTTCATTTGGGACTCTACAACTTATATTTCCGCCGTTGCTCATCTGCAGTGATAGATTGTATATCTTCTTTGCCTGCTTTATCATTTCATCGCAGATTGCACGTTCTTTATCAAGATAACTCATTTTAGCTCCTTAGTGTTTTAATTAGTCAGTAGTAACATTTCATCTCTTAAAATATCGGCAAATTCGTCGTCCATGAAGTTGAAATTAACCGGCAAAAATTTGATTTCTTTTTTTAGCTTTTCTTCAAAAAGAACTCGCATTTTTTTTATGGTTTCTGGTATATGAAATGTTTCTCCCTCGCGGCTTAAACTGCGAAGTCCCAAGAGGGGAAGCACTACCGTAACAGGGCCAGTTGACTCATTTACCCTCTCGATAATAGTGTTTGTTATATCGAGAATTTCATTTTCGTGCAGTTTTGTATGGGTTAGTGAACTGTTATGCCAGCTGTAACCTCTTTCTTCATTGTCTTCAAAAAGCTCATCGGGGCGCAGACAGATAAAATCAATTCCACCAGGACAAATAAGCATAGGTATTCCTTTTTTAGCGCCAGCGCAAAGCCTATTATCAGCGCCTTTGCTGTAGCCATAACCGCCGAAGTATTCAGCTGTCATCTCATGAAGTGTTAGGTCAAGCGTGGCAGAAATTAACCCGTCTTCTATCATTTGTTCCATAGTTTTTCCGCCGATACCAGTTGAATGGAAACTTATAACTTTTTTGCCGTCCTCTGCCAACATATCCGCTACTCTCATAACGGTATCGTTTGTTATGCCCATAAGTGTTGTTGCAATAAGTTTTTCATTGCCTATATCTATTTTTGAAACACCATTCTGGACCATGCCGCAAACAGCTGCAACAGCGTTTTTTAATACCGCATTTGAAATTGGATTTAGTCCCGCAAAATCGACAATCGAAGGCATGACAACTATATCTTTATCGCCGACAACAGTATCGAAAACTCTATTTCCGCAAGCTATAGTTGAAACAATTACCTTTGGAAACCCGAGGGGGAGTTTTCTGAAAGCTGAAGAGCAGATAACTGTGTTTTGAAGGCCGCCAAATCCAAGTACGGCATCAATTTTACCTTCACTGTGAAGTTTTACCACAGCATCGACAATGCTCTTGCTCATCGCATCAATTGCCTCGCTTTTTGGTACTTTTGATATATCTTCAAAGTGAAATCCGCCGTCAGCTAAAACCTGTTCTCTTTTATAATCGGCAATAGGTGGCACATTTTTACCTGTGCTTATATCAACTATAAAAGGTGTGTGCGATAGATTTGTAATAAGTTTTTTAATGTAGTCTATCTCATGGTACTTTGTGTCCGCACACGCCACTAAAGCTATTTTACCCATAAATCACCTATAAACCAAGGACAGGTGTATCTTTAACTTTTTCCAAAAGAGAAACTTCATGGCAAGCCAATATAAAGTCAAGACTTTCTGCTCTCGCAACGATTTTCTCTAAACTTTTCCAAGACTCAACGATATTGTAAAATCTACCTGGAGGTGTGACAGTATAGTGGATTTTCGGAATAGGTTTGAAGTTATCAAGGAAAAATCCAGCATCACCTACACAAATGTAGCTGCCGTCTTTTGTATCGATTTCAACACAGATGTGCCCTGGTGAGTGTCCAGGTGTATCAAATGTACGAACTCCTGGAATTATCTCTGTTTCGCCTTCAATCGTATCGATTTTAAGGCCGGTGAACGGAGCGGTAATTCCAAGTGCTGGATGTTCGTATGACTTATAGTATAGTGGAATTGGATCAAGTGCAAATTCATACTCTTTTTTGTGAGCTATATATTTTGCATTTGTAAACTTCTCCATATAGTAGATATGGTCCCAATGCATGTGTGTGAATACAATAATATCGATATCTTCGGGTTTATAGCCGATTTTATCGAGTTGGTCTATGATAGACATTCCTTCTGGCTGGAAAGAGCCTGGATGATGATACTTTGTAGCTCTCTCACTCCATGCCATTCCGGTGTCAACTAAGACAAGCTTTTCGCCACCCTCTATTAAAAAGGTGAAGCAGGGCATCTCTATGCGGTCATCACTTATATTGTCAATATGTGCAACGGTTGTGTGATGATAAATGTACTGTTTTGGGATTGTTGTAACAAAACCTGTATTGATAGGTCGTATTGTTAGACTCATTTTTCTACCTCCTAGTAAATTGTATCCAATATCCAATATCCTAATAATATACTATTTTAGGAAAAAGTCAATAGCATTATCGATATAAAAAAAGGTGAGAAATATGTGAAAACATACAAAAATTTTGTTAAATAAAAAAACTGTTACGATTTAATAATCTGTAACAGTTTATATCTATTTAAATTAATCATTTAGTTGATAAGTTTTTGATAGCTGACGAACAACATCGGTTAGATGTCCACTTAAAGCGTCTTTAACTGCTTCTTTATCGTTAGCCTTGAATGCTTGGATTATCTGATTGTGCTCATGGACTGTTTTTTCAACATTACCATCTTGCGAATAGTATATGGATTTATATAAGTCACATTTATCCCATAGGTTTTCAAGAAGTTCACCGGTATAAGTTTCTTTGGTTGCTTTGCATAGCAATGCGTGAAAAGCTCTGTCAAATTGCATGCACTTATATGTATCAGCATCATTTATGGCAAATTCAGAGTTTAACCTTTCAAGAGTGAGTATATCCTTTTTAGTAATAGAAGGTAGCGACTTTTCAGCTGCAAAGGCCTCAAGTAAAATTCTTAAGTCATATAGATCATTGAGTCCTGTTTTTGAAAGCTCAAATACCTCGGCACCACGAAAAGGTGTTATAACAACGAGTCCTTCGCTACTGAGGCGTTGCAGTGCATCTCGAACAGGTGAGCGGCTGATATTGAGCTGCTTTGTTATAGTTTCTTGAATAATCCTCTCTCCAGGTTTCCAGAGTCCGCTTACAATTGATTTTTTTATGTATTTGTAAACCTTATCTGAAACAGTCTCTGATTCAAATGTTGGTAAAATTATGGAGGTTTCTTTTGGGTCTATCATCATAAACTCCTATCAGCCAAGTATACTTGGCAACTATAATCATTATATTGAGTTTTGCTAATTTGTTGGCTTGAAAACTTGATTATAGACAATTAGTGATATTTATATATTATCATAGTACATTATGATGTGTCAATTCAATTAGATATTAATGACAAAAATAATACATACCTTTGGTGCATTTTAATTAAATTTACTAAAACTACTTGACAAACATAATTTTAAAAACTAAAATAAATTGTATCCAATATTCAGTATCCAATTTTTCACAACAAAAAATTTAAGGAGAATTTTTATGAAAAAACTAATTGGGCGTATTCTGGCATTAACTCTAAGTATTGCGATGCTCGCATCATTATCTGCTTGCAGCAGCGGCAGTGGCGATGTAAGCGACAGCGCTGATAGCGGAAATGGCGATGTAAGCGACAGCCAACCATCAGATACAGGAATTGAATATCCAACAAGAGATATCTCTGTAGTTGTACCATATGTAGCAGGTGGTGCTACAGATCTTATCATGAGAGCTTATCAACCATATCTTGAAGATCAACTTGGAACAGGCTTAATTATTAACAATATCACAGGTTCAGCTGGTACTATTGGTAGTGCTGAAGTTATCAATGCCGAGCCAGACGGTTACACTATTGGCCTTAGCATACCTGCGGTTGTTGTGCCGAACATATTGGGTACATGGGACAAATATTTTACCGACTATCCAATAATAGGTGCGTTTGCTTCACTAAGTGTAGGACTTGTTGTTATGGCAGATTCTGAATATCAAGATTTAGATGATCTAATAGATGAAGCGCTTGCAAATCCTGGTACATTAAATATTGGTGTTGCATTTAATCAGCCAATGCATCTTGCTCTATTACAATTACGTGATGTAACAGGTGCAGACTTCAACATAGTTGAAATAGGTCAAACATCAACTAAAGCTCCTGAGCTTCTCGGTGGCCGTGTAGATGCTTACTTAGACTATACAAGTGCTGTTACAGCTTATTTAGAGTCTGGAGACTTCCGTTTAGTAACAATATTTTCAGATGAAAGAGATGAACTTTTCTTCCCGGATGTTATAACAGTTGCAGAGCTTGGATATGATGTAGTTGACCTTTCAACTAAGATTTTCCTAACAGCTCCGAAAGATACACCTACCGAAATAATTGAAGAATTACAAACTGCTATGAAAGCGGCTTGTGAGGTAGATGGAGCACAAGATAGTTTTGACTCAGTATCAACAATAGTTGGATACGTTGATGGCGATGAGTGTATGGCTGAGATGGATGCGCTCGTAGAAGAGCTTACAGACGTTGTAGATAACTTACTATAAATAATACGATCAAATTGTTTTGTTGAAAGTTAAATTTCAGCAAAACAATTTGTATAATTAAGATAAATTGAATTTTATCAAATTATAAACGATAACTCTATATAGGATGGAGATTAAAATGGGAGAAATAATATTTCTTTTAATACTAATAGTCGGCGGTGTATTTTTGTTTATTACATCACTTGACTATTCGTCAGTAGAATTTTTAGATGCATATGTCGGTCCAGCGCTATTTCCGCAGATAATAATTAGTATAATTATTTTAGCGGCGGTTGCACTGCTAATTAAAATAATAGTTATGAAAAAGAAGCCAGACTTTGTGTTCATAGAATTATTTAAAGGTAACAGACTAATTTTCGGAATATTTATTATAGCATTTGTTTTGATTTTAGATATGTTTGGATTTGTAGCTTCTACTATTTTGTTTCTAACTGTCACAACATCATTTTTTACATATGTTCAGTTTGGGAAAATAGAAAAGATAAGATTAATACTAAATGTTGTTGGCATTTGCGTATTTGCAGTTGGAATCTATTTGATTTTCTCGCAACTAATCGGCTTGCAACTCCCAATAGGGAAACTTTGGGTTTAATAAATAAGGAGGAGTTAATTTGGAATCAATATTACAAATATTCAGTGTCAGTAATATTTTAATAATAATAGCCGGCGTTACTTTAGGAATTATATTCGGTGCCATTCCTGGATTATCATCTACAACAGGTGTTGCATTGATGTTTCCGTTTTCTTTTGTATTAGATCCAATACCTGCAACATTATTGATGCTATCGGTATATTTTGGAGGAATGTCAGGCGGATTGATACCAGCTATTTTGCTTAAAATACCAGGCACACCAGCCTCTGTTGCAACAACGCTTGATGGTTATCCACTCGCGCAAAAAGGATTTGCTTCAAGGGCGCTTGGTGTAGGTGTATGCGCATCGTTTTTCGGTGGTTTACTAAGTGCTATACTACTTATAGCTTTTTCGGGAATGCTTGGTGATATCGCAGTTGGATTCTCGCCATTTGATTATTTCGGTGTAGCATTCTTCGCATTAATGATGATGATTGCAGTTTTAGACAGTGGCTTCTTAAAAGGAGTAATTGCATTGGCGCTTGGTGTGCTTTTATCTTGCGTAGGAGCATCTCCAATTGATGGAGTTTTAAGATTTGCGCCAAGCTCTTCACTATCTGGTGGATTTCAGCTGATGAGTGTTGTTATAGGTGTTTTTGCTGTTGCTGAGATGCTCAAAAACACAAATCTCATTGGCGGAGGTGCAGTAAAACCTATACAACAAAAGATTAGCTTAAAATCGTTTTTCTTAAAACCATCAGAGTGGAAAAAATATTTTCCAAACTTAATGGGTGCAGGCTTAATAGGTACAATAAGCGGAGTTTTGCCTGGTCTTGGTGGTTCTGCAGGTAGCATGATGTCATATATAACTGCAAAAAGAATGTCAAAAAACGGCGAACAATTTGGTAAAGGTGCAGAAGAGGGAATTATAGCGAGTGAAGCTGCGAACAACGCAGTTACAGGTGGTGCGCTTATCCCTATGATGGCACTTGGTGTTCCAGGAGATACCGCTACTGCTCTTATAATGGCTGCTCTTGCGGTTCAAGGTATTTCAAGTGGACCAGTACTATTTCAGCAAAATCCAGAAATCGTTAATACAGTTTTATTTTCAAGTATAGTAATTAACATCATTCTATTTATTATAGCATCTTTTGCATTGAGATTCCTAATAAATGTAACAAAAATACCTACATATTACTTATTACCAATTGTTATAGTATTTTGTGTTATAGGTTGCTACTCTGTTAACTTCCGTATGTTTGATGTTTATGCAATGCTTGCATTTGGCTACATTGGATATATACTAGATAGGAATGGTTATTCACTTACACCTCTCATTATCGGATTGATATTAGGGCCGATGATAGAGCTAAATGTAAGGAGAGCTATGATTTATTCTCAAGGTGATTTTGTTTTGGCGATGAGTGATTCAATTGTCGGATCTGTGTTTATGATTGCGGGAATAGTATTGCCGATAATTATAATAGCTGGTTCATCAATAATGAAAAAAAGAAAAGAAAGTGCAGCTTTAGCAGCTCAAACAGATAAATAAAATATAGTTATGTGAGGTTATTAATGAAAGCGATACTTATATTAATAGATAGTTTAAATAGGGAATACCTAAAAACTTACAATGAAAACACATGGGTGCAAACACCTAACATCTATGAGTTTTCCCGAACTGCAACCAGGTTTGATAAACACTTTGTAGGCTCTGTACCTTGTATGCCTGCAAGGCGCGACATCATGACTGGTAGATTGAATTTCTTAGAGCGAAATTGGGGTCCAATGGAGCCATTTGATAATTGTTTTGTAAGGGATTTGAAAGAGAAAGATATATTCACTCATATCATAACAGATCATGACCACTATTTCGAACAGGGTGGTGAAAACTTTGTTCAAGAATTTGATACTTGGGACTATATTAGAGGTCAAGAGTTAGATCCATGGGTATCAACTGTTGAACTATATGAAACACCAGAATCACATTATGGACATCTGTTCCCAACTTATGAAAAGAACAAAAGACATTTCACTTCAGAAGAAAAATACCCAACACCTATGTGTTTTCAAAATGCAATTGATTGGATAAAAGAAAATAAAGATGCGGATAACTACTTCTTGCAAGTAGAAGCATTTTCTCCTCATGAGCCATTTGAAAGCCCAAAAGAGTATTTAGAGGCTTATGGAGATGACTATAAAGGTCCTTTCTTTACATCGTCGAGCTACTCGAAGGTTACTGAACCACCTGAGGCAATTGAGCACTTGAGAAAAAGATATGCAGCAAGTTTAACAATGGTTGACAAGTGGTTTGGCAAATTTATTGATACAATTAAAGAACTTGGACTTTATGATGATACGCTAATTGTATTAACAGCTGATCATGGACATCTACTGGGCGAACACGGTTATACTGGTAAAAACTTTATGCACCAATATAATAGAATAGCAAATATACCTCTAATGATCCATGCTCCTGGTCAGACAGAGTATGCAGAGTGTAGTGATCTTGTTACTCAAAATATTGATATGATGCCAACATTTTTAGAGTATTTCGGTTTAAAAGTGCCTGAGAGGGTTCAAGGTGAGTCGTTAATTGACGCTATTTACGGCAAAAAAATTGAAAACCATCGTGATTTTGCGATTTACGGTACGTTTGGCGGACCGGTAGCGATGTTTGATGGTAAGTACACATATCACCGCGCCCCAGGCAATAAAGATAACGCTCCACTTAATTTATATACCTCTGTACCGATTTCTTTCATGAAGTATTTAGGTATCAAAAATGCCGATGAAATAACTATGGGCCGCTTCTTAAAGCATACAAATTATCCGGTATACTGCATACCTGCAAAGTTCCCGTTAATGCAGCTTAAGTCTTTAGAGCCATTTAAGGATACACTGTTATTTGACTGGGAAAACGATTGGGGACAAGAGAATCCAATCGATGATATGGAACTTCGAGAAGCTGCTGTTAAAAAATTAAGGGAAGCACTCAGATGGGCAGAGTCGCCTGATGAGCAGTTCGAAAGACTTGGACTTGTGATGAGAAGGTCTATTTATAATCAAAAACGATAAAATTAAATTGTTTACTCATCTTTTATCAGTGACTTAAATTAATAGTGTAGCGGTTGTATAACCGCTACACTATTTTTGTTTTCCGCTAAAGCCTGAAAACAAAAAACCTGAAAATATTTATTCTCAGGCTTCAATTTTCTTTTGTGATATGTTAAGCTAATTTCTCTCCGCATGCCTTGCAAGCAGCTTCTGCGTCAGCATCTGGTGCTTCATTACACATATATGATTCTACTGTTTTAGCGGTTGTTTCAGCTTCCCAGTTTCTCATCCACTCGCCATCTCCCCAGCCATAAGAGCCGAAAAGCAGTACATTTACATCTGAAAGGCTGCCCTGAACGCTATCCCACATCGGCTGAAACTCTACTTCCTCCAAAACCTCAGCGCCCATAGAAGGACAACCGAAAGCGATTGATGTATAGTTTGAAACCATATCTGCTGTGAATTTGTCACAAGTTAGAATATCAACCTCTGCACCTTTAGTTTTTGCGCCCTCAGCTATAAAATTTGCCATTGCCTCTGTGTTACCTGTGCCACTCCAATAAACTACCGCTACTTTGCTCATAATGAACCTCTCCTTTTAAAATAATATATATTTAGGCAACTGCTTGCTTTTTAACAGTTAGCCTTAAAATATCTTGCCCTTTTTTCCACAGTTTTTTGTATACTGCTTTGCATTTATCGTATTTTGCAAATTTTATCAATGCCTCATCTTCGTTACCATAAACTTTCCAATATCTACAAAGGTTGCAGTTTTGCCCTTTATTGCAGATAAAACCCTGAACATCTAATGGTGGATAGCCTAAAAATAGACCGATTTCATGAGGGAACTCTGCATAGGTTGAGAGTCTTTTAGAAAGTCTATCAATAGCGGAAGATACAGATAGATTCTCGTATCCATACTGCAATAATATTGCCTTTGCATTTGCATCTCTCATATCATTTATGAGCATATCTTCACGAAATAGATATACAAGTGCAGAATCCACTCCAACTTTCAACAGCTTGATTTTCACGCCGCTTTGAAGGAATTTCTTGTCCCAAAATGCTATATCATCTTCCAAAGCGCGTTTATTCCAAAACTTAACTGTGAATAAGCTTGCAGTTTTTAGTGAGGAAAGGGTGAGCGAACAGTGCTCTATAAGTGTTTTTTCGGTTATCATTCTATATCGCCCCTAATATATTTTTAAGCACTAACAGTGAACTTTAATTACAGCGCAAGCTTGTGATTTTCAGCATATGATTTCACAATTTGTACAGGTTGCAAGCTTGTGCGATACGTTATAAATAAAGAGTATAGCCATACCTTAGAGCTGAGTTTGCTTCTAACATCAGCCTTCATCTTTGTGAAAACTTTCGGCTTGTAACTGTATTTCTTCCAAGTATAAATATGTAATTTACTGCATATTTGCTGTCGCTTGTTTTTGCAGTTTTTATTAAAATACTATGCCTTGGAAAAAGTTAGCAATAACTAACCAATCTGGTAAAAATTAACCGCCTTTATAGCGGCGATAAAATCTAAATGAGTTAGCATCTACTAACCTTTTATAATATAACTTATATTTCAAAGTTTGTCAAGGATAAATATACACTACAACAACTTTTTATATTCTAAAAATAGATAAAAATGGCTGTCGCATTGAGGTTTGATTTTAAATCAAATAATACCTTTAATGCGACAGCGCCTTTAATAATTTTTCTATTATAAATTAAGATAATTTTTTGCAAACTCACCTATTGGCATAGGTTTTGCGTAGTGGTATCCTTGAGCTTTATTGCATCCCATCTTGAAGAGCAGGTCGTGTTGTGTTTTTTCCTCAACACCCTCAGCAACTGATGTAACGCCTTCAAGTCCTTGACAAAGATCAACAGCGAGTTTTGTTAAAAGTTTAGATTTTATATCTTTGTGTATGCCATCAACAATTGTCATATCGATTTTTATTTCATCGAAGTCAGATATAATGAGAGAGTTTAAATTTGAATATCCACTTCCAAAATCATCAAGAGATACCAAAAAGCCTGCATCTGAAAAGTTTTTGATTATTTGGGCTAAAGCGTTTTCACCGATACCGTTTATAGTTTCGGTTATTTCAATGACGATTTTAGAACGCTCGACACTATAACTATCACAGATTTTTGAAAAAATATCAACTATACCATCTTTTGAAACGGTCATTCTTGAGCAGTTGACCGATATAATAGGTAAAAAAGCACCTTTATCTTTCCAAGACTTTAAAGCTTTACAAACAGTTTCTAAAACAAATTCATCAATTTTTGAAATGATACCTTCTTTTTCATAGAACGGCAGAAAATGAATAGGTGGCTGAAGCGTATCATTTGCACCGATACGCCGCACAAGCGCCTCCGCACTTTCGATTTCACCTGACGAAAGAGTGACTTGAGGTTGCAGATATACTACATATTTGCCGTCTTCTATTTCCATCTCTAAATTTTCAAGTAAAATTTGGCCGTAAGTTTCGCCCTTAACTAAATTGTTGTTTCTGGTATTGAAGTTTTTGTTCCAGGTATATCCAATTGATACAGAAAAATCGGATTCTTTTGCCAGTATTTCTTTTATCTTTGCAATGCTTTTTTCAAATTTGTCCTCTGGTATATTTTGGGAGATAACAACAAATTCGTCGCCTCCGACCCTGAAAACTTCATCTTGAAAAACACTGCTTAAAATATCTGAGAGTTTCACTAAAACACTATCGCCAAACTTCATCCCTTTGCTCTCATTTATTGCACTGAGCCCAAGAATATCGACATATAAAACCCCTAAACTATCTATGTTTTTATCAATGTTTTCGAGAGCAAGACTATAGCTATGTCTGTTTTTGATACCTGTAAGGGTATCGTGATAACTTAGATTATTTAGTTTAGATATTAATTCAGTTTCATCAAGAAAGTTTGCTATAAACTTTGCCACCGCTTTAATTGTGGAAGTTTTTGCTTTGTTTTTTTGTGGGTTATCAACACCGACAAGACCTGTTACCTCACCAACTGCAGAGCGGATAGCTGCAATAGTTACACCAGATAGGTTTTGAACTTTCATGAGGTCGTATTCCAAAGCATCGGGTACAGCGTCATCGATATTTAGATAAAATCCTTCATTTTCGTCACATCTCTTCAAAAAAGAATCCAGTTCATCCTTTGGAAGGTTTTGGAGCCTATCTATATAAGGGACATGGCCTTCTTTGCAAAATTCATAGGTATTACTAATAAATTCTCCGCACTGCGAAATTTCAAAAATATAGCTTCGTTCAGCGTCGTAGTATTCAGCTAAAGCTTTAAGCGAAGAGTATATTGAAGTGTCAGGTTCGTTTCCTGAGTGAAGCATCTCAACACAGCCCATCAAGAACTGCTCATCGGTTAATTTTTCAGTCAATGTTTTTTCAAGCACTTTCATTGCCGAAACATCAGTTGCAATCTCAAGTCTTGCAAGCTTACCATTATATTGTATTAACTTATCTTTTAGTAAAAAATTTGCATCTAAAGATTTATTATAGTATGACCATTCATAATATTCATGGGTGTTTAGTAGGTGGTTTGTGCAGAATTCGCAAGGAGCATCTTTTCCTTGCAGTAATTTATAGCATTTTTGCCCCTTTAATTCTTCGTCAGAAAATACACCTATAGTGCTTTTTCCATACTGATTAAGATATAGCAAATCATAAGTTTCTAAATCGCTAACATAAACAAAATCTGCTGAGTTATCTAAAATATCAGCTGAATTTTTATTGCTTATAGCAAGCTTATTTATTTTATCTCTCAAATGTGTGCCTTGTAAGATAATTGATAATAGTTTGCCTATATATTGCAAGCTATTTATCTCTCGCTCGGTCCATATTCTAGTTTTCGTGCAGTCGTCAAGACCTATAAAAAAGGTCATCAAATCATCGCGCATTACCTGTGCATGAACAAAAGAGAGAATCCCTTGACCGTCCATAATTTCATAAGCTTTGTCAAGCTCTAAAGTCTCTCGGAGATCATTTGAATAGATAACATCATTATGGGATTTATTGATAAAGTCTACAAACAATTCATAAGGAAGACCTTGCAAATTATCAATCTCACTACTAATGCCGTCTTTGCAATATTCAAATGTATTATTAAGGGTGGCGCCCTCATCTAAGGTTTCAAAAATATAGCTTCTGTCCGCACCGTATTTTTGACAGATATAACTAAGAGTTAGGTTGATAGAATCACTGTCGCCATTTTTTTCGTAAAGTATGTTAAAAACAGCGGAAATCAAGTCGTAATCGAAAAATGAACTCGCCATTCTATTGGCATTTTCAATTTTAGTAGTGCTTCTTGTAGTGCCGATATTAAGATCATCAGAATAGACCATATATTGGTTTTTACCTTGGATTTTAGCTTGGTTAAGTGCCCTGTCGGCATTTTGATATAATTCGTCATAAGTTGCGCCATTGTAGGGGAATATAGCGATACCCACACTACCAGAAACAGAATAATCCTTGTATTCGCCTGAATAAGTTTTTCTGTAAACTTCAAGTATTTTTTCTGCCTTTTCTAAAATTATTTTTTTGTCAGACAAATTTTCAACAAAGACGATAAACTCATCTCCGCCTATTCTTGCGATAATATCATTATCTCTAAAAGCCACTTTCAGCCCAGATGCGATATCCCTTAAAACTTCATCGCCGAAAAAGTGGCCTAAATTATCATTTATCGCCTTAAAGTTGTCGATATCAATGATGAATAAAACATGAGAGGAATTATTATTTAACCGCAGCTTTTCAGATATCATATCTTCAGCGCTTATTTTATTGTAGCAATCGGTGAGCAAATCCTTTTGAGCGCGCTCCTCTGTTATCTTTTGCTCGTGTATATCCACACCTTTACCCACAGCGAAAACAGCTGTGCCAGAACTATCATAAATAAGTTTACTGGTAATTCTGTGATATCGATAGGTGGTTTCATCATTTAATAATCTGATTTCAGCAACGCTCGAATTTCCGGATTTAATGCTATCCATCATTTCGCTGTAAGCTGCGATATCTTCCTCATGGATAAATCCAAGCTCCATCATTTTGCTCTCAGTAATTATGGCATTAGCGCCAAATCCACTAAACCACCATTTGCCGGTATAATCAATATTTCCTGTTCTTAAATCTATCGAGAAAAACCACTCATCGGTTATATCCATTATTTCTTCCATCAAAATACTTTTCGGAAGCTTGTCTGTGAAATAATAGTTGTATATATTTTTTTGTATCTTGCTATCAAACTCTGAACGCAAATCGTCTATATAACCAACGGTGTACTCCTCGTTAATTTTAACCAAAGTGATTTCACAAGGCAATCTGCTTCCACTCGGTGTAATATGTAACCAGTTAAAAGTGTGCTTACCATTTTTTTGTGCTATTTCAAAATTTATGCGTGATTGCTCAGCGGATAGTATGCCATTAGGCTGAAATTTTGGGGAAAACTCATAAAATCTGTCGAGAAATTCCTCGCTACTCTCAATATTAAAAATCGACAATATATGAGAATTACACATTATATTCATCATATTTTTATTCCACAAATTGAGTCCAAATGGAGCTGTACCCAAAATGGATTTTAATATAAAGCTATTATCAAGTTCGCTCTCTATATCCAGAGGGCTATCACCTTTGAGGGTTAAATTGTTATCAATTGCCACTATTACATCCCCTTTAATCAAAATAAATATTGCTATTTATCGATTGCAAACTTTTTAAAATGCATTATGCCCTTGCAAAATATATGTTTTAGTAAATCTATACTGTACAAGCCTGATAATTTTGCGAAAATGGCACAAAAACTCAAGATAATTGTATCAAATAATGTTGAAAAAGTCAATTAAAGATAGTAATTCAGCGGTTGCTTTTTTAAGATTGAATTTAAGTGATTCAGATAAATCATCAATGATTTGCTGCGATTTTAGTGTGAAAAGTGGCATGGATTAACTGTGCGGCAACTGTCTTATCTATTAGTAATGTGATAATTGTCTAGAACCGGTTAATTTGATTTCAAATTTGAAACTATATTGACTGCTTAATCTCTCTGTGATATAATTTCAATATTGAAACTATTTAAAGTGAGGATGAATATGAGAGAAGCGTATTTTAAATTTATGAGTGCAGTCGATATCGACTGTTATAGAAGCATTCGCGACAGTGAGATAGGTAGCAATCTGCCGTATTCCGATGTTTTACAGCTGTTTATAATTAACCACAAGCAAAATATTACAGTGAGTGAACTCGCCGATAGGCTAAATCTTTCTCGTCCTGCAACAACGCAAAAGGTAAATGAGCTTGCAAATAAAGGTTTGGTTGTAAAAACAGGGTCGACTGAAGATAAGAGAGTGACTTACCTCTCTCTTGCCGAGAGCTTAATTCAGAGTAGTAGCGATGCAAAGTCCTCTTCGCTTATCGACGCAGTAGATGAAAAATTTTCAGATGATAAAAAAGCTGTATTTACGGAGATACTAAATTTCATGGCAGACTATTTGTTGGAGGACGATAAATAATGAGAGATGAAATAATAAAAATTATCGGTGCAAGGGAGAATAACCTTAAAAACATCTCAGTAGAGATACCGAAGTTCAAGCTTGTTGCACTAACTGGTGTGTCGGGCAGTGGAAAAAGCAGTTTTGCTATGGATATACTGCAAAAAGAATGTCAGCGTC
>CAYJJJ010000041.1:0-15845 GCA_964370465.1 uncultured Oscillospiraceae bacterium | reverse complement strand
GAGTTATTTGAAAGAGATAGTTGCTAAAAGTATTTTAGGTCAAAAAAACAATATAAATCTCTATCGAGGTTGCTCGCACGGTTGTATCTATTGCGATAGTCGCTCAGAGGTTTATAGAAAAACATATAGCTTTGAAGATATAGAGGTTAAAACAAACGCCCTAACCTTACTTGATAGCGAACTCTCAAAGCGTCGCAAAAAATCGATGATTGTTACAGGCGCTATGGCAGACCCCTACCTTCCACTTGAAGAAAAACTTCAATACACCAGAAAATCGCTTGAAATAATTCTAAAACACGGGTTTGGCGCCGCAATTCTCACAAAAAGCGACCTTGTTTTGCGTGATATAGATATATTAAAAGAACTTCATAAAAAAACAAAAGCCGTTGTTCAAATGACGCTCACAACGTATGATGAAAAACTATGCAAGATAATTGAGCCGAATGTTTGCAGCACAAAAAAGCGATTTGAAGCGCTAAAAATGCTTGCGGCAGAAGGAATCCCCACCGTTGTTTGGCTAACTCCAACACTCCCCCTCATAAATGATACAACCGAAAATTTATTTGGTATCTTAAACTATTGCAAAGAGGCAGATGTCAAAGGCATTTTAACCTTCGGATTTGGTATGACCCTTCGAAGCGGAAACCGTGAATATTTCTACAAGATGCTAGATGCCCATTTCCCCACCCTAAAAAAAGAATATATAAGAAAATTCGGCTCATCTTATGGCATACGTAGCGAGCAAAGTGCACTCCTCACAAAAACTGCCCGCAGTTTCTGCAAAAAAAACAATATCCTCTTTGGAGAAAAGGCAGTGTTTGACTATATATGGCAGTTCCCCACCTCAGAGCAGATATCTTTTTTCTGATAATTCCATTTATCCTTACACAAAAAAGGTTCAACTTAGCTAACTTCCAAGCTATGTTGAACCTTTTTATTTTGTCTATTCAAATATTTATTTTTAAGTTTAGTTCACCGCTCTCACATCCGCTTTACAGACGAAATATACTTTGAATAAAATGATTCTAATGCTACTAAAACTCTTTTCTCTTATAGATTTGCCTTGAAACTATATATGATATCGTCAGCATAATTATACTCACAGTCAGATAGGCTACCCTGAAAATCAGATTAATGTTGTATTCTTGCGGTAAGATATACCCCACAAGCATACTGCTACCCAAAAATAGTCCCAGTCCAATTCCAGCGGAAACAAATAGCAAAGTTTCACTTTTATCAGCGCCGAATAGTAAAACCAGAGGTATCATAAATGTCGGGACTGAAAATGCAAAAGCCATTCCAAAGGTGAACACATAGCCAATACGCTCAAAATCCACCATCTCTCCCCTAACGATATTTAGTGTTGCCCCGTGGACAACTGCTGTGAGTGTAGCTAAAGCAAAACCGATAGCGATAAACAAAATAGATGATAAATATCTCGCCTTAATTACCTCACTTCTCCTAATTGGTAATGTAAGCTCAAATCTGCTCCACTTTGATGTTGCATCTTTTTGAATTGCCGTTGCAGCGAGAGCGCCAAAACCACCGAGCTGTCCGCCAATTATCGAGTAAACCACCGTTTCATTAGTCAATGCGCCTAGTATCATCGCTACAAACGATACTACAATACTAAGCAAAAGACTGCCACTCACCATATAAAAATTGTTTCTAACGAGTCCTTTCATATTAAGATACCTCCTGTGTAATTAACGGTAAAATCTCATCAATACTCGAGTTATCGACCACAAAATCGGGATAGTTTCTCATAAACTCACTCTTATCACTCACAAGCACCTCAATTTGCAACCCTCTTTTTCTGTATGCAATATACTGTGTAGTTTCAAGTTTGTCAAAATCCGCCTGTTTTAGGCGCGCTATGCCATAGTTATATATTAGTGTATCTTTTTTCTCTGTTAAAATAATTTTGCCTTCGTCGATAAATGTTATATAGTCGGCAACTTTTTCAAGATCACTTGAAATATGTGATGAAATAAGTATTGAGTTTCTCTCATCACAAACAAACTCTAAAAATACATCAAGCAATTCTTCACGCACAACTGGATCAAGACCAGCTGTCGCTTCATCTAAAACTAAAAGCTTTGCACCGTGAGATAAAGCAACACATATCGACAGTTTCATCATCATACCACGAGAAAAGGTCTTTATTTTTTTGTCACTCGGCAGTTTAAATCTTTCAAGATAACTATAAAAAGTTTCTCCGCTCCAATTTGTATAGATATCGCTTAAAACCCTTTCAAGTTTTTTCACAGTAAGTACTTCTGAAAAATTAATACTATCAAACACAACCCCAATATCATCCCTTAGATTTTTGTTTTTGTCGGTCATTTCCTCACCAAAGAACTTCACAGTTCCACTGTCCTTATCTGTTAAGTTAAGTATTGTATTAATTGTAGTGCTCTTACCCGCGCCATTTTTTCCAACAAACCCAACTATGCTCCCACTCGGAACTTTTATACTTACATCTTTTAATGAAAAACCATTCTTTTTATAACTTTTGCAAAGATTTTCAATTACCAAAGCATAACTCATTTATATCACTCCTCATTGTAAAAAATTTCAATTAATTGATGCAGTTTTTCAAGTTTTATTCCGCTGGTTTTTGCCAAATCAACCGCACTGCTTAGATGTTGTTCAATTATCTTCTGTTGCTCTTCTTTGAAAAAATCTTTATTTTGTGCCGAAACAAAACTCCCACGCCCGACAGTCGTTTCAATAAACCCATCTCTCGCTAAATCCTCGTAAGCTTTTTGCACCGTAATAACGCTTACATGAATAGTCTTTGCAAGTGAGCGCATCGAAGGTATAGAATCCCCTGTCCGCAACTCGCCACTCATAATCATCGCCTTAAACTGCGAGGTGATTTGCTCATATATCGGCTTACTTGTGTTACTACTGATTATTATCTCCACACAATTCCTCCCCTTCAAATGACTCATTGTCCATTAGTGTACTTATTGAACAAGTACATTATAGCATCCACATTTCACTTTGTCAACAAAAAATAAATACTTTATCTCTCACTCATTTTTTAGTATAATCTTAGGTAGTGTAAAAAGTTAAGTGGAATCTTGTTTTAAAAGCAATTACCCTTTTCGCAAAAAACAAACTTAACAGTTTCAAAATAAATTTTACAAGGCGGTTTTTATGGAAAAAGGCATGAAACTATATCACGACTACACCCTCTCCCCGATAGGCAGACTATATTATCAAACTGTGTTTTCTCAACTCTCAAATATAGAAAATCAAAATATACTTGATTTTGGAAGCGGATTTGGTTTTATCTCAGATTTTCTTGCAGAGAAAAACAGTGTATTGGCAATTGAGCCCGATAAAAATATCATTAAATACGCGAAAAACGAAAATGATTACATACAAATAAACGCAGCTGTGGACTATTTAAAAACATTTCCTGATGAAAGTTTTGATTTTATAACTTGCCATCTTGTTTTGGAGTTCGCCGAAAACAGAGAGCAGATAGTATCAGAGCTTGTGCGATTACTGAGACCCACCGGTAGACTCTCTGTTATCCATCACAACAGAGCTGGTAGACTTATTCAAGCGGTTGTATCAGACTTTGATATTGAAGAGATAAATCGTATGTTTGATGCACTGCCCTCTTTTTCAAGTGCATTTGGAAACATCAATTATTATACAGTCGAAGACCTTATAGATTTATCAAGCAACAAACTGGAAACAGAGAGTGTTTATGGAGTTCGAGCACTCGCAAGTTTGCACAACAACGCTATGCAATCAGAACCAGACTGGCTCTCAAAAATGCAAAAAATCGAGGACAGACTTACAGTCGACCCCGATTTTATCAAGATATCATATTTTAATCATTTGATTTTAAAGAAGAAATAAGCATCGCAAAAATAGCCACTAACCACCCAAATTAACCCTCACCAACAACTCACTCATCACAAATACATAAAAATTGCTATAATCATTTAAGTTTTCAATAAAAGTGACGATATAGTAAGTAAGGGAACGAATTCCCACAATATGTAGTTAAAATCAAGGGGACAAACAAAAAAAGATTTATTTTATGTTTGTATGCAGAGCTCGGCTCAATAACATCACAATCCACTTCCTTGTTTTAAATCCCAAGAAGGGGTAGCTTGCCATTCGGCTGCTATCCCCTTTTTGGTGCATTTTTTAGCTGCAAATTAGTATCCACGGAAACTAAGAATAGCTCGCCATCAAAAATTCTAAAGCTTTTTTATAACCCTCAAATGAAAGCCCCACAAAACTCTTTTTTGCAACATATGAAACATACGAAACACGGCGAAAACTCTCTCTTTTACTAATATCTGAGAGGTGAACCTCAACTGTTGGAATTGAAACCGCCTTCAGAGCATCTAAAATAGCAATGCTTGTGTGGGTGTAGGCGGCAGGGTTTATAACAATACCATCATAAACTTTATACCCGCTTTGAATTTTGTCAACAATAACTCCTTCGTGATTCGACTGAAAAACCTCAACTTCAATCCCAAGTAAATTTGCAGAATTCTCAATAAATGCGACTAAATCCGAATAACTTTCTTTACCGTATATTTCAGATTCACGGATACCAAGCATATTCAAGTTAGGCCCATTGATAACCAAAACTTTCACCTGTTCACCGCCTTAAGAACATTCAGAACAGCATCTTCAACACTGCCATTATTTGACACTATAACATCGGACAACTCACGGTAAATAGGCAAACGAACATCTAAAATCGCCTTAATCGCATCAAGATTTTTCGATAGCGGTCTGCCTCCTGTTGCTAGCTTTTCCAAGTCCCTATCTATAAAAACAACAGTTGAATTCATTTTTAAGTTTGAACGGTTTTCATCTCTTAAAATAGCACCGCCACCAGTTGAAATAACTGTATTTTTCAGAACTGAAGCCCTTTTTATAGCTTCACTTTCAAGATTTCTAAAATGCAGTTCACCGTACTTTTCAAAAATTTCTGGAATTGTTAGCTTGCTCTCTCTTTCAATCTCAATATCTGTATCAATATAGTTCATACAAAACTCTTTAGCAATAAGTTTTCCTATAGTTGATTTACCACTTCCAGGCATACCTATAATCACTAAATTGCAAATATCATTTTCAAGTTCATTTAGAACTGAACTCACTGAAATATCAATTTCTTTATCGAAAAAAAGCTCTTCCGCTCTTTTTGCCTGGGAAACAAGCATGTGTAACCCCCCTATATGGCGAATACCGAGAGCTTTCGCTTGTTGCAAAAGCCTTGTGTTAATCGGATTATACACAACGTCAATAACACCCGAAAGATTGTTAAACCAAGATAGATCGCAAATTGAATTATCAAAATTTGGATACATTCCGACAGGTGTAGTATTAACAACTATATCCGCATCGTAGTGAAGATTTAAGTTTTCATAGTTGTTTTCACCATTTCTCGAAATTATAACAGTACGACCACCTCTTGATTTCACAGCGTAGTCAACAGTATTTGAAGTCCCTCCACTACCAAATATAACTGTCTTTTTCCCTTTAAAGTCAATACCTATACTGTCAGCAGATGATAAGAAACCATATATGTCTGTGTTGTCGCCAATAAGTTGGTTTCCTCTCCTAATTAGCGTATTAACACTACCTATCTTTGACGCCGCATCAGAGAGGGAGTCGCAGTATTTCATTACATCTTTTTTATATGGAATTGTAACATTAAGCCCTTTGTAATCGCTGTTTAATATAAAATCCTCGAGTTTATCCCGTGGAATCTCAACTATTCCATACTCGGCGTTGCCAAACATCTCATGTATAGGCTTTGAGAAGCTATGTCCTAATTTTTCTCCAATAAGTGCATATTTCATGTTATACCTCAATATAGTTTCCAAGGAAAGTAAATGTTTGGCTTGAGCTTTTAATAGAATTCAAAAGCGAAACAACTTCCTTTTCACACACAGACGCATCAACATCAAAATAGAATGTGAATTCGAAATCACTACCTAAAACAGGTCTACTTTGAAGTTTCGTCAGATTGAGCCCAAGTGTAGCAAAGTGTGAAATGACCCGATACAGCGAACCAGGACTGTGTGACAAGGAAACAATCAAGCTTATCTTATTTGCTCCTGGGTATATTTCAAGATTTTTTGATATACAGATAAATTTTGTGTAGTTGTTCTCGGTGTTCTGTATTTTATTCGATATAATTGAAAGGTTGTAGAGCTCTGCGCACTGCAGTGAAGAAATTGCAGCAACATCATTACGATCACTTTCCGAAACAGCCTTCGCCGCCATCGCTGTATTTTCACAAGGTGTGACTTTAATATTTAGTTTCTCAAGAAACTCACTGCACTGTCCGATCGCTTGCTCATGTGAATAAACTTCTTTAATGTCTTCGAGTTTGACATTTTTCTTCGCTAGCAGTGCATGTGTAATTTTAAGTTTAATCGAGCGTGCAATATAAAACTTATTTTTCTTCATAAGGTCGTAAACCTTTGTAACCGAGCCGTATGAGCTGTTTTCAATAGGTAGGATTCCGTAGTCACATATACCACTCGATACCGCTTTAAAAACCGAATCAAAACTATTCATGTATAAAATTGAAGGCAATAAAAACAGCGAATCACACGCTGCAGAAGAATATGACCCCTCAATTCCTTGACAAGCAACAGTTGCTTTCTTCGGAAACAAGTTTGCAGTTTTTTCTAAAGCAACATTAATTTCCTCTGATAAATCGCCTCTGTCATTTATGATACTTCGTTGGTGTGATTTTGATAGGTCAAACAGTGTGGTGAAGAACATTTTTGCTTCAATAGCTAAGTCATCACCAGCAGCATTCGTCATCCGCTCTAATATTTCGCGCTCTCTTGTTGCATTAGTAATAGCAGTATTATTTTCCTTTTTAAACTCCGCTATTGATAATACAATGCCCATTCTTTCTTTAAAAAGCCTTAATAATTCATCGTCTATCTTATCTATCTGTTTACGCATATTTTGTAAATCCATCATTACCCTCCAAAATTAAAATAATCAGCTACCGCAATAGCTACTGCTGCTTCAATTGCTACAACACCTCTTGGCACAACACAAGGATCATGCCTTCCCTCAATTTTCAACTCTGTGTCTGACATTGTAGATAAATCGATTGATTTCTGTAACTTCGCTATTGATGGCGTAGGTTTTAATGCCGCTCGAACAATAATTGGCATCCCGCTTGAAAGCCCGCCGAGTATTCCACCATGGTTATTAGTTTTCGTTAGAACAGCACCGTTTTGAATAAAAAATTCATCGTTGTTTTCACTTCCACGCAAATTAGCAACCTCAAAACCCGCTCCAAACTCTACGCCTTTGACTGCTGGAACACTAAATATTGCCGATGCTATTTTATTTTCAATCCCTCCGAAAATAGGCTCTCCAATTCCCACTGGCATACCTAAAACACAACACTCAACAACCCCACCTATGCTATCGCCACTATTTTTAGTATCGAGTATTTTGTTTGCAATTTTTTCTGCTATGCTATCATCTATAACCGCTAATTCTTTACTTGCAATATCTCCTATCAATTTCGTATCCAGAGAAACATCTTTGAATGGAGTATCATAAACATCTGCAACTGAGTATATATGAGCAGCAACCGTGACTCCTTTTTTTGCAAGAAGCTGCTTTGCGATAGCACCGGCAAAGCATAGCGGAGCTGTAAGTCTTGCTGAGAAATGTCCGCCGCCACGAATATCGTTTGCGTTATTGTGCTTAATTGCCGCTGGATAGTCACTGTGACCAGGGCGGGGTATATTCCTCATTTTTTCATAGTCGCGACTTCTAACATCAGTATTTTCGATAACAACTGCTATTGGCGAACCACATGACACACCATCTAAAATACCACTTATAATCCGTAGCTTGTCGGGCTCTTTTCGCTGTGTGCTAAGTGAGTTTCTGCCCGGGGCACGCCTCTGCATAAATTCCTCAATTTCGTTTAAGTCGAATTTTATACCTGCAGGGACATTGTCGATTACAACCCCAACCCCATCACTGTGGGACTCTCCAAAAATCGTTATTTTAAAGTTATTTCCAAAACTACTTGACATTTATTTCACCTCCCAGCTGTTTATAATCTTCAAAAAACTTAGGATATGACTTATTTACAGCTTCTGCACCTTTTATCATAACCTCACCCGCTGAAATACATGCGGCAACAGCCGCCGCCATGGCAATACGATGGTCACCACTTGCATCTACAACTCCTCCTTTTAGACTCCCTGACCCTTCAATAATGATACTGTTATCTTGCTCATAAGCACTGCCACCGAGGGCGTTTATCATGTTAATCACCGATTTCACCCTATCACTTTCTTTTATTCGAAGTCTTTCTATATTGAAAATTCTTGTTATTCCAACAGCTTTTGAAGCTGCAACAGATAGTATTGGCACGAGGTCAGGAATGTTTTTAGCATCAATAGCTTGCGGGTCAGATATACTGCTCGAAAAAGAGTATCTTCCATTATTTGCTATGGCTATGGCGCCAAACTTGTCCAAAATATCAACTATTTTTTTATCGCCTTGCAGTGAGCTTTCTTTTAAATCTGTAACTGTTATCTCATTCCCGACCGCCGCCGCAACTAGCCAAAATGCGCCGTTTGACCAATCGGTATCCGATACTATTTTTTGAGGTGAAACGTATTCTTGTCCACCTTTTATCATATACCCGCTCTCAGTCATATTAATTGTAATTCCAAATTTCGAAATAGCGTCAATCGTCATATCGATATATGGGATAGACTCTAAGTTAGTTGTTATCTTTATCTCACTGTCCCCTGATAGTAATGGCAGGGCAAATATCAAACCTGATATATATTGCGAGCTTATGTTTCCAGGTAAACTATATTTTCCACTCTTTATTTTTCCCAAAACTTCTATCGGTAAACTGTCAGATGAGCAGTGAATACCATGTTCTCTCAGCTCATTGATTAGTGGCGCAAAAGGTCGCTTTGAAAGCTGTTTGTCGCCTGTTATTGTGAAACTGTCAGTCAAAGCAGCTGCAACTGGAATGATAAACCGAGCTGTTGATGCGCTTTGATTACAATTTAAAACAGGATTATTAGTTGGTTCCATTATAGGTGCTACGATTACTGATCCATCTTTTTCTTCGATTGTCGCTCCTAATGCGCTCAGAACTAAAATTGTCGCCTTAATATCTTCATTTGTATCTGTATAGAGTATTTCTGTTTTGTTGTTTGCGAGTGCTGCTGCAATAAGTAGTCTGTGCATTGATGATTTTGATGTTATTGCACCGATTTCCCCTTTAAGCGGCCTTTGTTTTATTAATACATCCATTTATTTCCCTCGTTTCCTTATAAACTAACTCTAGAATTTTTTCTACATCTTTTTTATTACTTTATTATTCTTCGCCCAGAGAAATGAATTCTTCAGCCTTTTCTATCGCTATTTCAGTAATTCTGCAGTCCCCTATCCCATGTATGGTAATAAATGAAATTTTATTTTGTCTTCGTTTTTTATCGTATATTGTTTCTTTGTAAACTTGTTTGTAATCAAACGGACAATCCGTTTCAAGATTATTTGCCTTCAATGCATTAATAATTCTATTACTGCACGCTATATCACAGAAATTCGACTTGCGCGAAATTTCCGCCATCTGTGCTGTACCTATCGCTACTGCGCTTCCGTGTGAAATTTTATAGTTTGAGAGTTTTTCGTAAGTGTGGCCTAACGTGTGTCCTAGATTAAGTAGCATACGAACACCGTTCTCTTTCTCATCTTTTCTCACTATTGAAGCCTTAAAATCAACAGCACATCTTATTATCTCATCAATATTATCTTTGATTTCCCCCTTTTCTACCATACTAAAAAGATTTTCATCTCCAATTATCCCATCTTTAATTATCTCTGAAACTCCGTCGGCAAACAGCGTATCTGAAAGGGTATCGAGTGTTTGAGTGTCACAGATAACAACACTCGGTTGATAAAACGACCCAAGTAGATTTTTGCCTTCTTTTAAGTCAACTGCCGTTTTCCCACCGACTGATGAATCCACTTGTGATAGAAGCGTTGTCGGCATCTGAACAAGCTTTATTCCCCGCATATAAGTTGAGGCGGCAAAACCTGCCATATCACCTATTACTCCTCCCCCAAGCGCTAACACAACATCATCTCTTGAAAGTTTATTTTCCGCTAAAAAAGATATTATGCTAAACCAATTTTCCGCTGTTTTGTTTTCTTCGCCGTTTTTCAAAACAAACTTGATAGTTTTATACCCCTCATTTATAAGGCTTTTTTCGACATCTTCAGAATATAGTTTATCAACTACGTCATCTGTTATTATAGCAACGGTTTTATCGTGAAAAAGCTCTTTTAGTATGCCCCCAACCTCATAGCGAAGCCCTTTTCCAATTAATACGTCATATTCAGTTGAGGTGATAATTCTCGTTTTAATCATAATGTCATAACCCCTTTATCTGCCATCTCCTTCGCCTCTCTACCCTCACGGAGAAGCTCTTTCATATTCACTCTGTCATTTTCCTTTAATGCATCACTGTATTTTTTCAGGTTAATAATCAAATTATCTATTTCGTCTGCTAAATGCTCTTTGTTTTCAAAGAAGAGCTCTGTCCACATTTCCTCGTTTAGTCTTGCGACTCGACTCAAGTCCCTGTAGCTTCCAGCGGAGTATCCATCGTGAAATTTTGCTACCTCGCTTTTTATATACGCATTTGAAACAACGTGTGGGAGTTGCGATGTGAATGCAATCATCTTATCGTGATTTTTAGCGTCGGTTATCACGCAGTTTGTAAACCCAATGCTTCCCCAAAACTTTTTAACAGAAACTAAACTCTCAATATCGATATCTTTCGGTGGAACCAATATAATCGAAGCGTTCTGGAAAATTGAGGCGCCAGAATTATCAAAACCTGAATACTCTTTTCCTGCCATCGGATGTGCACCGATGAATAAAAATCCATTGTTTTTTGCAGTTTCAAAAAGTTTTGAACAAATCTGCTCCTTTGTACCGCTACAATCCATAACTATCGCCGACTTTTTAATCAGATGCGCTTTTTCTTCAAGGTATCTCGCACAAGCATTTGGGTATACCGCGAGAATAACCATATCACACAACTTTAAGCTCTCATCAGTAAGCTCATTATCGATAGCACCAAAAAGCTTTGCCTTATATATAACCGACTGTTCAATATCAAAACCATGCACTGTGTGCGTTGTTGCCAATTTTATTCCTTTAGCAATAGAGCCTCCAATTAGTCCAAGTCCAATTACTGCAATGTTCATAATTATCTCCTAAATATTAATTATACTTATGGCTGAATGGCAAAATAGCATTTACAGCGCCTACAACCTCGTCAAATTTTTTCGGTGTCAGCGACTGTGGGCCATCGCAAAGAGCAGTTTTCGGGTCGTTGTGAACCTCAATCATAAGCCCATCTGCACCAGCGGCAGTTGCTGCAAGCGATAGCGGCATAACAAGACCAGCTTTTCCTGTTGCGTGACTTGGGTCAACTATTATCGGCAGATGCGACATCTTTTTAAGCATCGGAATTGCCGATATATCAAGGGTGTTTCTTGTTGCAGTTTCAAATGTTCGAATTCCCCTCTCGCAGAGGATTACGTTTTCATTTCCACCAGCCATAGCATATTCCGCACTCATCAAAAGCTCTTCAAGAGTATTTGCAAGACCTCTTTTTAAAAGAATTATTTTTTCTGACCTTGATAGCTCTTTTAAAAGCTCAAAGTTTTGCATATTGCGCGCACCTACTTGGATAACATCAACATCTGAGAATAAATCAAGCTGTGATAAATCCATAATCTCGGTAACGACTGGCAATCCTGTTGCTTTTTTTGCGGCAAGTAGAAGTTTTAATCCCTCATCACGAAGACCTTGGAATGCATATGGTGATGTTCTCGGTTTGAATGCACCTCCTCGAAGGAGCGTTGCACCCGCCTTTTTAACACTCTCTGCAACCGAGCATATCTGGTCGTGCGACTCGATAGAGCAAGGGCCTGCAATAATCTGAAAATTGCCACCGCCGAGCTTCACTCCGCCGATATCAATAACAAGATCTTCCGGATGAAACTTTCTGTTTGCGTTTTTGTATGGTTCTGATATTCTCTTAACCTCTTCTACAATATCAAGGGTATTTATAAGGTCGATATCAACAGCTGAAGTATCACCTATTAGCCCAAGAACCGTCTGATTTTTACCATGATTTTCACTTATCTCAATTTCCATGCTCAAAAGCCATCTCTTAAAATTTTGATATTGCTCATGGTCAAAATCCTTTTTTAATACAACTATCATATCGTCCTCCATAACATACTGTCTGCAATTTTTAAATTAACCGCAGGTTACTATCTTTTCACACAAAAAAACTCCGCAGTGTGCTTCACTGCGGAGTTGTCTTTAAAAATTGTTAAAATATTAAAACAATCAGACTACACTTTTATGAAACACAAAATTACTCTGTCTAAAGAAATAAACAAAGCTAAAGTAAAAATATGTAAATATATTTACAAATGTTTTCATAAAAATTCTCCTTGTGTTTTGTTAATAATATCACGTTTTGAATAATAATGCAATAGTTAATTTAAAAATAAACTAATTCGGTTTAATTTTCTTAATATCCCATCTCACGGAGCAGCTCTATCATAAGGTCTGGTCTATCGGTTATAATACCGTCGCAACCAAGCTCTATAAGCCTTTGCATTTCCTCTTTATCGTTTATAGTCCAGTAGTGCAAGAACATGTTGTTGTGGTGAATTTTATAAGCAAGATAAGAGTTATCAAGCGGTATTCCACTCATACTCGGTGGCAGTTGAAGTCCTGCGTGTGGAAACTCGAAAAAGATTCCAGCGCCTAAATAATTTGCAACAACAAAGGTAGTCGCAGCCGACATATCCATCGAAATATCCACTCTATCATCTTTTATCGCTACAAAATGCTCCATAACCTCGCTGTGAAATGACGCAACACACACATATTCCCACAGCTCATACTCATTAATCAGGCGATTTAGCTCCTCGGCTGCCGCAATACCGATCTCTTCTCCATCTTTTATCTCCATAATATATAACGCTTCATTGCCAAAACTATCAAACATATCTGTGACTGTCATAGGGACAAGGCGGGATAAAATCTCAGGGTCGCTTTCATCTCTGTATGGCATCTCACCATCAATATCTGTGAAATTATAGCCGAAGTTCATCTCGTTTATCTCGGATAAAGAAAAACTATTAACTTCACCTACTGCATTTGCAGTGGCGTCTACTGTTAAGTTGTGATGGGTAATAAGCACACCGTCTTCGGTCATGCATAAGTCCATCTCAAGGACGTCAACACCCATCTCAAAGCTCTCTTCAAAAGCCATGACGGTATTTTCAGGATATAAATGCTTCGCCCCGCCGTGAGATATAACAAGCGGTGCTTCGCCCTCTTCTATCTTGAAGTTCGACTCGCCGCTAAATCCCCTGTATGGCAGTATCTGTAAAAGGATATATACCCCAAAAAATACAGCGAGTGAGATTAGAACTATTCTCTTTTTGGAAACTTTCTTTTTGCTTTGCTTTTTTACTTCTGTATCCATTTAAACCCTCTATTTTACAAGTTTTTCAATTCCAACTACAACCCCACCGCCAATTGCCGCCGCCAGCGCTGATGTTGCTATTGTCATGACATTATAAGTCGCATCAAATGGGATTACCATTATACAACTCGCAATTACAAGTCCAAATATAAGACTCATAGTAGCTCTGTGATTTTTCTTTAGTGCATATGCTGTCACTTTTGAGCTCAAGACAATACCGAGCAGAATTCCCAAGAATAAAAACCCAAGTGGAACAACAACATTTAATTCAAATGAAGTGACATTTGCAACAAGCGAATTAAAGAGATAGTATTCACCAATTATTAAAAGGAGCATACTTCCGCTAACTCCCGGTATAAACATAGCAGCTCCTGCAATAACTCCAAGGAAAACCATCTTCACGAGATAAAGTGGCTCAATTGCTGGAAAATTTGTAATTACTGTATCTGTTTCTGCCGGCGCTAAAAGCACCATCGCAAGAATTATAACAGCACCTATTACAAATGGGATAATGCTAACTTTTTCCGTCGGCATCTCTTTTCTTTTTAGTATTGGTATAGAGAAGGCTATCATTCCAAAAAAGCAAAATTTCGTCTGTGTTGGAAAGTTTGCAAGTGCGTATTCCATAATGTTTGCAAAGGCTACAAGGCCTATTAAAACACCGACTAAAAGTATTCCTAAAAATTTTAAATGCTTTATCTTGCTTTTCAGACTGCTCTTTGATAAAATCTCGCTTATTGCGGTCATAATTGGGCCGAATATCCCGAAAATAACCATCATTGTGCCACCGCTGACCCCGGGGATAATATTCGCTATACCTACAACGAAACCGCCTATAATAAGTTTTAACATAAATACCCTCATATCCTCATAAATTATGGCAGAAAAAAACTTCTGCCAACCGTTATATTTTAACATAGTTTAAAGTGAATTTGCAAGAAAAAGAGGTAAAATTTAAAAGGTTTCTCAAATGCCTATATTATTTGTTAATGATAAAATACTAAATGTGTTAAAGCGAAACTTTACAGAAAACCACCGCCCGCCCCGCAGAGGCGATTTTGAAAAATCGCCATGTCGCACAAAGTGCGACAAAACGCACTTCGTGCGTTTTCTGCGGGGCGGCGCCTTCTCACAATATCGACGCATCTCGCATGACACCACTCACAACACTCACCACTTAAAGCATATCACATATCTTACATCTCAACGCTCCCCGTGATTTAATCGTCATAAACCTATTTTACTACTTTATATAATCCTCCCCTTCAAACCTCAAATCAAACTTATAGCCCCAACTTCTATTCCCACACAAAAATACGCTGTGAGAATAAACTCACAGCGCATTAATTATTGTTACTAAAAATTAGTCAACGTTATAGAAGCAGTCTTTGCCCTGATACTCTGCAACACAGCCGAGCTCGTCCTCGATGCGGATAAGCTGGTTGTATTTCGCAATACGGTCAGTACGGCTCATTGAACCTGTTTTAATCTGGCCTGCGTTAAATCCAACAGCGATATCAGCTATTGTTGTGTCTTCTGTCTCACCTGAACGGTGTGAAACAACACAAGTGTAACCAGCTTTTTTAGCCATTTCCATAGCGTCAAAAGTTTCAGTTAGCGAACCAACCTGATTAACTTTTATAAGGATTGAGTTTGCGATACCCTTCTCAATACCCTCTTTTAGTATGCTTGGGTTTGTAACGAATAGGTCGTCACCAACAAGCTGAACTTTTTTGCCTAGTCTATCTGTTAGCTTTTTCCAGCCGTCCCAGTCGCTCTCACCAAGTCCGTCCTCGATTGAAACGATAGGATATTTCTCACACCAAGCAGCATACATCTCAATTAGCTCTTCGGTTGTTTTTGTGCCGCCGCCTGATTTTTTAAGCTCGTACATACCTGTCTCTTTGTTGTGGAACTCAGAAGCCGCAACGTCCATAGCGATACAGATATCTTTACCTGGCTCGTATCCAGCAGCTTTTATAGCCTCAACGATTAGCTGTAGAGGCTCTTCGTTACCATCGTTACAGCTTGGAGCAAATCCGCCCTCGTCGCCTACGTTTGTGTTGTAGCCTTTAGCTTTTAAAACATCACGTAGTTTGTGGAATGTTTCAGCACCCATACGAAGAGCTTCTTTGATGTTTGTAGCGCCGACAGGCATAATCATAAACTCTTGGAAATCAACAGTTGAGTCAGCGTGACTTCCGCCGTTAACAACGTTCATCATAGGAACTGGAAGAGTTTTTCCGTTGAATC
>CAYJJJ010000040.1:3662-15895 GCA_964370465.1 uncultured Oscillospiraceae bacterium | reverse complement strand
TTAAAAGTTAACACCAAAAAGAGATATGAATGAAAATTCATATCTCTTTTGCTGTAAAGTTACCCCTATTGGCAGACGCCGTATTGCGACGTTTTTTTATTTTACAGATTATCTAAACCTTTATTAAAATCTACGGCTTCTGCCACCACGGCTTCTACCACTGCTGTTTGTGCGTCTACTACCGCCTATGCTTCTGCTACTTCCACCGCCGCTGCTACTGCTCTGCGACTTTCTTGTCCGTGTAGTATTCTCATACAAAAATCTATCGTTTGAAATTCTCAAGTTCAAACTATCTCCATCGAGATAGTTTACCGCATGTGTTTTCTTTCTTGCGGTGTTCATCTTTGCTTTCATAGAGCCTATCACTGTAAAAGCTATGACAACAGCTATAACTATTGATATGCAAAATGGGAAAAAGTAAGTATCAAATATATCGTTTGTATATACAGGGTCAGGGTCGAGGTCGTAGTCGTTTTCGGCATACATATCCTCATAGTAATTATCATCAGAATAGCTCTCTTCTAAAGCCGTCTCAGTTAAGTAGATAAGCTCATCAAATGCCTCGTAGTAATCTCCCGAGATAAGGAGTGGAACTATATAGATATCTATATAATCAAGCTCGACATCAGAAATAATATACATCCCTTCGCCCGACGTTGAAACTGCGTATTCTCTGTTCAGTTCATCGGTATTAAAGACAAAAATAAGCCCGTCGAAATCCTCGTCATATCGAAACTCATCGGCATAGCCTATAAGACTATCGCCGCTAAAGCTCTCAAGGGTTATTATATGTATATCAAAGTTATATTCGCTTGAAATCTGCGAAATGCTGCTATTTATAAGGGCAGTATCTGCTTCATTGAGCAAATTTGCCTCATCGATAAGATAGCTCTCCTCTGCTGAAAAAACCACCATTTGCAGTATCAGCAGAAAGGAAATAATCGTTATAATTTTCTTTTTCATCATATCCCCCACTAACTAAAAAAATAAAGGTATTAGCAGTGTTAAAGGGATAGTTATCCCTGCAATAAGTCCCGCCCACCACATCGCTAATTTGCCTTTATCTATCGGCAGTCTACCTGAAATTTGGCCTGTTTGACCGTTTATCGCAAAGTTATATATCTCGCCTTTGTATTTTGTGTTGAGCATCCATACAGGTAGAAGAGCATATTTTATATCGACATTTTCCATCGCAATATCCGAGTGTTTTTTCGAAACAGCGCTATATCCAACTATCGTGTTTTTAAAACTATCTACAACTGAATTTACAACCCTCTCGGTCGCACGACTGCTACAAGTAGCAACATCAACATCAAATTTATCGGCAAAAAATCCCGCCATAAATTTTGAGTCAAACGGTGCAAGCTCACTGTAATTATAAGGCTCCAAACCATCCATATAATTATCATCCATCTTCGATGATGCATCTACTGGTATCTTTTGAAACGAAACATTCCCAGCTCTGTCTATTGCGAAATATCTCGTCTTTGTGTATCTGTAATTTCTATCGCTCCAGCTTGTTACTTTCTGCGCTGAAAAGGTGACTGAGCCGTCCCCAACGCAAGAATATAGCCAAAACGGAATATACATACCTGTTATCTTCGATATTGTGTTCTCACTCTTAAACTCTGTTGGCAGTAGCGGTTTATCGTAATAAAATTTCGATAAAATCTCCTCTGCCTCTTTTTTATTGATTTTGAAAGGTATAACGAGGTCCGGCTTTAAAACCCCCTCGATATTTGAAGCTATAACAACAGGGTTTCTGCAATACATACACTCAGTAGCCGCAGTGTGTCCGTCTGAGATAATCTCTGCCCCACAGGCATCACAAATATAACCCGGCTGATCTTCAGCCGCGGCGTGCTCCTTTAAAAATCCCTCAACATTCCAGTCTATCGCTGTGTTATCCGCGGCTTCGGTATCATCGTTTTTAAAAATACCCTCTTCAAATTCGCTATCGCAGTAATCACATTTTAAAACTCCGATATCAGAGTTCCATTTTAGCGTCCCCCCGCAGGTAGGACAGCTATATGTAAGTAGCTCTTTTTCCATAGTTTCTCCTATTTTACAAAAGTTTTACTTTGTTTAATAATTTTATCAAAAAAATGTTGTTTTGTAAACATTTTACTAAAAGTGTAACTGCAAAATGTTTAGATTTCCACTGTTAAATTATGAGGGTTTATGATATAATTTATAAATATTACCAATTGTTTTTCAGATAAGGAGTTTTATGAAAATAATTATTTCTCATCTTATAAGAGCATTTTTTGGCGCTAGTATATTCTGCATACTATTTCTTGAACTATCAGCTACAGCTCTGATTTCCGGCGCTATTACCGGGGTTATATTTTCTGTGCTGTCAAAGAGAATTGAAATAAACAGAAGCAGTTTTTATGGTATATGGTCGATAAAATACTATTTTCTGCTTTTTATAAATATGATAACCTCCACCATAAAGCTTGCTTTTTTGGTATTTTCTAAAGAAGCGCCGAGCGTTTCAATTAAAAAGGAAAGTTCAGCGGCAGACGCTACAGGACAGGTGCTTGTTTCAAATTCTATAACCTTAACCCCAGGTACCCTCACACTTGAACAGCGTGATAACGTCTATACCGTTATAGAGATTAAGAGTGCGAGCGAGAGCGGTGAAATTGCATCTTCATTTGAAAAAAATCTGCGAAAAGGCGGTGTGAAATGATTGAAATAGCCCTTATTTTCACAGCTATATCAACAGCCCTCTGCTTTTACCTTTTAATTCGCAGTAAAGGCGCTTTCTCGAGAATTCTCTACTTCAGCCTGCTATCTTCATTTATTGTGATAGCGGTTGTTTTGTTGTCTGTACTACTTTCGATGGACGTCTATCTCGATATCGCAATAACGCTCACCCTACTTAGCTTTATAGATATACAGTTCTATGCTGTTTACCTGCGCCGAAAGGGGGATTTATAGTGATTGTACTATCGAATATTCTAATTATTATCGCTATGGTGGTTATAGTTTGTGGATTTGTAGGCATTATCCGCTCGAAGGGCGTTTATGCAAAACTCCTCACTTCGGCACTTATCGATACTGCGGGGCTTTTAATAATGCTAATAGCCCTATCGCTTCGTGCAGATAGTATAGCGGTTGCACTTAAAATCTTATTCATCGCCCTTGCAACATTTATAACAGCACCGCTTATCTCACATAAAATCGGACGTTCATCATTTATCTCCGGTCACCGTGAAGTTACGGAGGAAGTTGATGAGTAGTATATTTTTATATCTTATTTTGTTTTTCATGGTGGTAACGGCAATTCTCTGCGTTATTACCGACAGGCTTTTCACCGCAGTTGTTTACAGTGGCACACTCTCGGTTTTCACAACCCTTTGCTACCTTTTGCTCGGAGCGCCAGATGTTGCCCTTGCAGAGGCGGTAATTGGCGCAACTGTCGCTTCTGCTATATTTCTAATAACCCTTAAAAAATATCATATTTTTACCGTGTATTTCGTTGGCAACAGGGATGAAACACAGTTTAAATCGGTTATGAAAACAATAGTAAAAACGCTAAAAAAACTCGACATTGAGCCGAATGTTCTCACTGCAAGCAAAGATGATGCCGATGTTTTTAAGCTTTTCAGTGAGCAGGGTGGCGACCTTGTTGTCATGCAAAACGGCGAAATAATAGAGCTTCACGGAGAGCGATACAGCAGCTATTTCACCGAGATATGCAGTACACTGCAAAAAGAGGTAGATAGCGGAGAGGTTGTCGTTATCGACAGTCTTTACGACAGTGTCGCAAGTTATAGGGAGGTTACTAGTGAGTAAACACAGAAACCTTTTTGGCTTAATATTTATTTTAATTCTGGGCGCTGTCCTTTTGTTCGGCTATTTTTTACAAGGCAGTGCAGGCGCTACTCCACTGTTTGATGAGATTTTTCGGCGTGGATATGCCGAAACTACTGCTAAAAATTTAGTTGCGGCAATATATCTAAACTACCGCCTTTTCGACACACTTCTTGAAGCTCTTCTTTTGCTTGTTTCGGTTATTGCGGTGTCGCAGTTTGTGCGGCTTACCCACCATGAAAATATCCACCCGAACTTAAATAAGATGATGGTGCCCCGAAGCTCAATATCATCAAAAGTTATAGTAGGTTCACTCACTCCCGTCTATATGCTTATTGCCTTTTTCGGTGTGTATGTAACGATAACAGGTATGGACGGTGCAGGGGGAGGTTTTCAGGGTGGCGCTATTATAGCGTCTATTATTATCAGCGCAAACTTCGCAGAGGGCAAAATGCTCGTTTCAGTTAAAACAGCAACACTTCTCGAAAAAGGTCTTTACGCTTTAATTATAGCTATCGGCTCGATTTTTATTCTGTCTTCTTCTGGCTGGGACTTCACTACACATCGAGTTTATCTATTTATTATTAATGTGCTTATCGGGATGAAAGTTTGCTTTGGTTTATCACTTATCTATCTGCATTTTATATCTGCATCGGAGGAGAATTATGAACTATAATATAGTTGAAATAACGGGACTTATTCTCTTTTTGATAGGGATTTATGGACTGGTTGCAAGGCGAAATATAATTAAAACAGTGCTTTCTATTGGTGTGTGTGAGATAGGTGTTATTACCTTCTTTTTGGGGATTCGGTATAATCCGCTGCAAACGCCACCGATAGGTACTGATTTAGTTTTAGAAACAACCGCCGACCCTGTTCCTCAAGCACTTATGATAACTGCAATAGTTATAGGCATCGCGGTAACTGCCGTTGCGCTTATTATGTTCTCCGCCCTCTACCACCGCTACGGCACAACAAACTGGAAGACGGCGCACGAAATACGCAAAAAGGAGCAACAGAGCTAATGGAGTTGTACCTACTTATTTTATTGCCAATATTCACATCCCTTTTCCTCTATCTTATCCCCTCAAAGATAACAAATATTCTCTCCGCCACAGTTTACCTTGCTGTACTCACATTCTCGCTTAACATCTTCTATCGGGTGCGGTTTTTAGGGGAAACGATAACAACGGGGCAAAGTGATAATTTTCTTGGAATAACACTTTATTGCGACCAGATTACAGCTGTCTTTTTAGTGCTTGTTTCGTTTTTGTTTTTCTGTATGTTTTTGTACGCCTCGGTGCATGATAAGGCAAACAAACTATTCTCATTCCTTTTCACCGTTCTTGAGGGACTCGTTATGCTCATTTTCCTCTCAGACGACCTTTTCAACATTTTTGTTGCTATTGAAGTATCGGCTATCGTCTGTGCTATTCTCATAATGTTTAAGCGAGAGAGCCGTTCTATTTACGACGGACTAGTTTATCTTCTCATAAATATTATCGGTATGCTTTTTTTGCTACTCGGCATCGGCAGTATTTATAGGCAACTCGGTGTACTCGACCTATCGGCAATCGCAGAGGCGGTATCACAGAGAAGCGCCGAAGAGCTCAGCCTCTCCTTTGCGCTGCTTATTACAGGCGTTCTTTTAAAATGCGCCATCTTTCCTCTTCACTTCTGGCTTCCGACAGCGCACGGCACCCCCGGCGCCCCGACGGTTGTTTCAGCTATACTCTCGGGTGTATATGTTAAGAGTGGAATTTATCTCTTTATGCGAGTTGAGGGGATTTTCGGCGAAATTTTCCCGCTCTCTGACTTATTTTTCTGGCTCGGTGTTATAACCTCAGTTGCGGGTATAGTTATGGCGGTCTGCCAAAATGATATAAAACTTATTCTCGCCTACCACACAATATCACAAATAGGGCTTATAATAGCAGGGTTATCCGCTGAAAATGAATATGTTGAAGCGGGCGCTGTACTCCATATAATAAATCACGCTATATTTAAATCCCTTCTCTTCCTCGCGGCGGGAATGATAATAAAAAAATACAACACCCGAAATATCTATAAGATAAAAGGGGTGCTGAGAAGCGTGCCGCTCGCTGGAATTGCAGTTGTTTGTGGAATACTCGGTATAACCGGCGCCCCATTTTTCAACGGCAGTATTTCGAAATATTTTATAGGGCAAACAACAGACTTACTCTCGACAGTGCTTTTCACGATAATAAATTTCGGCACAATCCTCTCGTTTGTGAAATTCAAGTCGATGCTACTCGGCAAAAAACAAGAGCTCCCATTCGTCTACGACTTTTCATCAACAGCAGTTATCCTCACCCTATCAGCACTCTGCCTTTTCACTGGAATATTTGCTGAACCGTTTTTGTATCTCGTTTTGGGCGTGCCACTCAATATAGGAGTTTCAGGGTATATCAGCAAAACAGCTGTATGGGCGGCGAGTTTCGTTGTTGCGGTGCTTTTCTATGAAAAGATTATCAAAAAGAACAAACGGATAATCGGCGGTATTGATTTTACAGTTGATTTGAACACTATGGTAATTTCTATCGGGAGTGGATTTATTTTGATTATGGGGTATCTTTTTTTCGCAGTGTAGTATTTAATAGTCGACAATTTTCGTTTACATTTTCAAGATACCGTGGTAAAATTTTAATATATTAATTTTGAGGTGATTTATGCAACAAGCACTATACTATTTATCCTATGTTATACTAATTTTCTTTTTATACAAGTTTATTCGTGAACGCAAAATTTTTCAGCTAATGTTTGTTTTCTGGTCTGTCACTGTTATAGTTTCAAACTTCACCACCAATAATACTGTGCTTATCGTTATAGGTGTTATCCAGATTATCTTGATGATATCTATTTTATTTCTGCTCTCAAAAGCAAGAAAAGATGCACAAGATGCCTATCTTCGAGCAGCGGCTGAATACGAGGAGCATGGAACTATAAACGGTGAGCCTGTAATACCTGAGGATGAGAGCGAAATTATTGACGAAGTATCTGCCGATAGCGATAATTCAAGTTCAAGCGACGACAGCGACGACGACTAATATGAGAATAGAGCATACAGCAATTTATCTCTGTGACCTCGAGGGAGGACGAGAGTTTTTTGAGCGGTATTTCAGCGCGAGCGCAAACGAGCTTTACCACAACAAAACAAAAAAATTCCGCTCGTATTTCTTAACCTTTGATGGCGGATCTCGCCTCGAGATAATGAACTTGCAAACTATATCGAGCATATCCTCACCAGAGCCAAAAGCTGGCTATGCGCATATTGCGTTTAGTGTTGGTAGCAAAGAGAGAGTTTTAGAGCTCACAGAGCGCCTTCGCACAGATGGATATACCATTAATAGCGAGCCACGCACCACAGGTGATGGGTATTTTGAAAGCAGCGTTTTGCTCGAGGGAAATGTCATTGAAATAACTGTTTAGATATTAAAAGACACTATCAAAAATGATAGTGTCTTTTTTATCGCTTTTATATTTTGCGCAACCTCACGGTCATTATTATGGGAATTTTTTCGCCTGAAAAAGGCACTTACAAAACCAGCGACTATAGCGCCTCTCTCTGTATTCTCTGACTGAAGTTACCATTACCACACGCAGTATCAACTTCTGTAGAACTCCATCATCGAAATAAGTAGAGCTTTAAATTTATCGGGATCAGCTGGAAGCGCAACATTAACATTTGGTGGGGTATCATCGTGTATGCTTCCAAAATTGACACAAGTTCTGCCGACATTCTCTCCAACCGTTTCACAGGTGACATAGCATTTTTGTGTTTTATATAGTGTATCATCGATAATGCCGCCGACAGTTGCTGCATCGAAAATCGCCATTTTCTTAAATCTATCGCCGATAATTTCCGCCGCCTCTTTTGGGATTTCTCTTTCTTTGCTAAGTGAAGCGCTCATACCATCGGTAAACTCTTTTATACGACTGTCGCCCTTGATAATATCAAGAAGCTCATTTTTGTCGATTGCCGACCCATAACAAGCTTCAAGCCCTACCATAACTATTTCGGCACCGCTATTAAACAGTATCTGGCATGCGTGTGGATCTATGTAGATGTTGTATTCAGCGTTTGGCGAATCAGCAACATTTCCAGCGCCATAGGCGCCACCCATAATAACTATTTTCTTAAGTAGTTTTGCAAGATCTGGATATTTTAGTATTGCAGTTGCAACATTTGTAAGTGGGCCAACTGCACATAGAACAATCTCACCCGGGCGTTTTTTTGCCTCTTCATAGAAAACGTCCCATGCGTATTTATCAGTTTTGCGAACCTCGCCCCTCTTTGGAAGCTCAATTCCTAAAAGTCCGTTGCTACCGTGAATAGATGCGGCATCCTCTCGTGGTTTGAATATAAGTGGTTTTTTTGAACCGCGTGCAACAATTGCATCGCTCTCGATATATGAAACTAAAGAAGCGACATTTTTGCTTGTATATTCGTATGAAACGTTTCCACTGACGGGAGTAACTGCAATTAAATCTATATTTGGAGCTGAATTTGCAAGCATAATGGCAATAGCATCATCAACACCGGGGTCGCAATCTATAATAAGTGGTATTTTATTCATATTAATCTCCATTCTGTGCACAGCACAAATAGTTTTGAATAATCTCCGTACATAATGGAGATTATTAGGCATCTGCCGCCTGTGACGGCACGCCATTTAAATAATTGGGGTTGTTGCATTAAGACTTTCAGAAGTGAATGTGAACAATATTATGGTGGAAAAATCTGCCATATCATTTGTGCAGTATATCTTTAATGCGACAGCCCCTCCTATTTATAATTCTCACAGCAGGAAAGCAGTAATTCAAGATATTTATCACGGTCAAGGTCAAGCGCTACCAGGGCATTTTTTTGAAGAGGAACCCCTGAAAAATTAAAGTAGGTAACAGTGGTGCACCCTCTATTGTAGTCACCTGTTATGTCAACAGTAACCTTTGCGGGAACGAGTTTTACTATATCATCAGTAATAAGTGTGATAATAGTTAAAATATCGTGCATCGGCACTATAATAAGCTCGTCATCGCCTTTATCGGATTGCTTGTCTGCAAAAGTCATGCAGAGTTTGCCTATAAGATCTCCGGCGGCTGTGCCGAGAGATAGGAATTTTTTGATTTCGTTTCTTGTAAGCCTTGCTTTGTTTGTCGCATCAAGTCCACACATAACAATAGGAAGTCCCGACTCAAATACGATATTAGCGCTCTCAGGGTCCTGCCAGATATTAAACTCAGCAGTTGCGGTGCGGTTTCCACCGACTGCAGCACCGCCCATTATAGCGATCTTTTCGATTTTGCTATGTAGATGAGGGTAGCTTTTGAGGAAAACTGCGATGTTTGTAAGTGGTCCGATAGCTACAAGTGTAACTTTTTCGCTATGTCCTTCGATTTTACTCGCCATAAAGTCTGCGAAGTTATCATCCACAACAGCAGTTTTAAGTGGCGGAAACTCGACGCCATCAAGACCGCTTTTGCCGTGTGCATATTCAGCTGTTTGAAGTTCTTTTAAAATAGGTTTTGCAAGCCCTTTGCATACAGGCACGCCATTGACAGAAAGCCACTCAAGGGTGCGAAGTGCGTTTGTGGCGGTGTTTTCAAGGGTTGAGTTACCTGCAACTACAGTAATTCCCAAAACATCTATTTCCGGGTGGATTAGTGCTAATGTAAGCGCCATAACATCATCGTGACCGGGGTCGCAATCGATAAGTACAGGGATTTTTGACATAATTTTTGACTCCTTTGTAATGGTTTGAAAAGGGAGGGAATTAAGAAAATGTTGCCCTTTTAATAGATTTTTTTATCCTTTTGGCTGATAACACCGCTTCGGTAGCCAGCGACAAGCATCTGCAAATCCCGCACGCGACTTTCAAGTGTAAGTCCGTTGTCGGTATCTTTTATCATAACTCGTGTAAGCATCTTTTCAATAGTGGTCGACTTGTTGTGCATATCGAGATCGTTTAATACAGCATTGCTAATTGTATCGAATGGGTTGTGCTCAGATAGAATGAGCTCCCTTGAATTGAAAATCAAAGTATACCCTGCGATTCCTGTGACAGGTTGATAGGCTTTCGATAGTCCGCCATCGATAACTATTAGTTTGCCGCCAGCTTTAACAGGGCTCTCGCCTTTACTGATTTTAACCGGCATATGTCCGTTTATTATCTTCGAGCGCTCATCAAAAAGCGAAAACTCGTTTAAAATCGAGAGGGCGCCCTCTGGAGTGTGGCTTAGGCGGTAGTATGGGTCTTTGTGCTCGGTGTGGGTGTCAGAGTCGTCGATAAAATACCTCTCAAAGGTGGTTATTCTATTTTTTCCGTTGAGCGGAGATTTCGGCCCGCACCAGAGATACCAGATGAAATCAAGTCCAAATTCGCGCTCAGCACTGCCCTCAGCGCTGAAAAATCCAGCACGGACAATTCTGTCTGCAACATCGAGCAGTTTTTTGCCTCGAAGCACTTTGCCGTTTATTGTGAGCGAAGAGAAACTGCCGTCCTCTTCCATCGGTATGCAACCGTGAAATAGCAGATTTCCATTGCAAACAAGATACATACTGCCGTATTTGTAGAGGTATTTTATATGTCTTGAAAGCTTTTCACTGTGCAAAAACGAAAGGCTCAGCTTTGAAATAACCTCTTCTTCTGCGGCAGTCAGCTTGTATGGGTCTTCGATATCGATTGTCGGGAAGTTTTTGTCTTTCATCTCGTATTCAGTGCCATCAAGAGTTATAGTGCCTTTTTTGTAGTCGATTAAATTTAGAAGAAGACGTTTATCCATATTAAACTCAGGGTGATTTTTCACAATCTGCCCTTCAAGTTTAAATAGAATAACAGCGATTGCCTTGTGGATTTTAGCGGTCTGTCGCTCACTTTTTTCATTTATAGCATCATCGTCGCCTGTGTGTTTCGGCATGAAAACATCGCACATATCATCTCGATACTGCTCCATTGCAAAGGTTGCAAGTGGGCGGACATTTATCCCGTACCCATCTTCGAGGGTGTCGAAGTTGTTGTATTTCAAGCAGTTCGCAATTACATTTGCAATGCACGCACCGTGACCTGCCGCCGCTCCCATCCAGAGCACATCGTGGTTTCCCCATTGGAAATCGACCTTGTGGTAGGATAGAAGGTGATCAAGAATAATATCAGCACCAGGACCTCTGTCGAAAATGTCGCCTATTATATGAAGATGATCGATTATAAGTCTGCCGATAAGGGTTGAAATAGCGGTGATAAAACCGTCAGCAGAACCTGAATTTATAATGGATGAAACTATATTTTCATAGTAGCTATCTTTGTTGTGGTCAAAGCCGTTTGCGTGGAGTAGCTCGTCTATAATATAGCTGAATTCCGCGGGCAAAGCTTTACGAACTTTTGATCTGGTATACTTCGAAGAAGTGACACGACAGATATCGATAAGCCGATAAATAGTAACCCGATACCACTCAAAATCAGCCTCGCCACGGCTTTTGTGGTAGGCAAGCTTTTCTTCAGGGTAGCAGATTAGCGTTGATATTTTTCGGCGGTCATCTTTTGTTAAAGTGTTTCCAAAGATATCATCAATCTTTGTTTTTATAACACCAGAGCCCGTCTTTAAGAGATGCAAAAAAGCAAGATGTTCACCGTGGATATCCGAGAGGAAGTGTTCAGTTCCTTTTGGTAGATTTAAAATAGCCTCAAGGTTTACTATCTCACTCGTAGCTGACGGAATATCAGGGAAACTATCTCGCAATAGCTCTAAAAATTTTATGTTTTCTGTGAGTGTCTGTTTTGAAAATGTCATGTATACGCCTCCTAATTTTTTTATTGTATCATTATAATGTAAAGTTTTCGAGTTGAAAAAAAGAGAAATATCTGATTATTACTAAAACAAAACGCTTACAGTAAATAGAATGGTGTTGAGAAGAAGTATTACAGCTAAAAAAGCTGTGAGATAAGCAAATAACTTGCCCCCTTTTTCAAAAAAAGCCGATTGTTTTTGGTTTAAAAAAATAAATATAAAAGAAGATAAAAATGCAATAAAAGATAAACCGCCAAAAATTATATAGACTTTGTTTACGGTATAGGAAATATAGTTATCCGGTTGATTAAAAGAAGTATTAAAATTAACGGCAAAAAGGCAGAGATAAAGTGTGAAAATAGTGGCGAGCGTAAAAGTGGTTATATAGTGTATTTTTTTATCTTTCATTTTAAACCTTCATAATTTTTCGATTAATAGATTGGTTTTATTATACACCTATAAAAAAGTATAGTCAATCAATGAGCGGGGGAATTTAGAGAATATAAAAAGAAAACACCCGCCATATAGACAGGTGTTCTCTTTGCTGGGGTTTGGGATTATTGGGGTTTGGGGTTATTTAAAGGTTGGTAGATTAGCAATTAGTC
>CAYJJJ010000040.1:1823-3562 GCA_964370465.1 uncultured Oscillospiraceae bacterium | reverse complement strand
TCATCGTCGTCATTGTCGTCATTGTCATCGTCGTTGTCGTCAAGATCGTCATCGATATCGTCATTAACATCAATCTCTGCTTCTAAAATAGCTCCTGTGTATGCATCGATGTCATAGTCGTATTCGTTTTCAACTGTTTCAAACTCAACGTCATAGTGGAAAACACCATCATCAACATCAAACTCTACATCGATATCAGTGACACTCTCTACTTCAAGACCAGCTGCTGCGAGTGCTGCGTTTAGTGCTGCATCTCTGCCGATATATTTGCTTTCGCTTGGAGCGGTCTCACCAACAACAACATCGGTAATATTTTCATTTCTTGAAGAAAGAAGAAGGTTAAGTTCGCCGATTGAAAGGTCTGCAAGTTCATCGAAGATAAGTGTAGGATCTGCTGCGATTAGTTTCTCGATTAGCGCTGCTTTACCTGTTGAAATGCCATTTTCTGTTGCGCTTTGCTCTGTTTGCTCTGTTGCTAAAATAACCTGTGAGATAACTGAGCCGTTAACTGTGTTGCTTGCAAGAGCTGCTTCTGCTTTTTTGAGCATCTCAGCTGCAGTTGCTTCGTCGCCACCCTCAACTGATAGTAGGAATGAGCTGTCGGCTGGATCTACAAAGCCGTTTGTTATCATAGAACCGAGTAGTGCGTTCATAACAAGCTCAACTGAGCTGCCTTCGAGGTCATCTTCCATGTTGCCGAGCACTGTAACTGCGTCTGCATTTAGTGCCTCGATGTCTGTCACTTTCTCATTTCTTGAAACTTCTATGTTGAAACTTGGGTTTACATCGAGACCGAGTGTTATATATGAACTGTTCATATATGCGTTGTAGCCGAAGAATCCGCCGCCGAGTATTGCGACTGCCGCCGCTGTTGATGCTATTATTTTAAATAAGTTGTTCTTTTTAACTGTAGCTTTCATCTGTATTTCCTCCAAATTGCTCTGATTTATGGTTTGGAGAACAGCATTGAAGTCGGGTTTTGGCATCGTTGCTAAAACGGCTTCTTTTATTTTGTTTTCTATTTGGTTTTTATCCATTATAGCCATCCTCCTCTAATATTTCTCTTACTTTTTTAATTGCGCGGTTGTACTTTGACAGAACAGTTGATAGATTGAGTGATAGTAGGTCTGCGATTTCTCTGTGGCGAAGTCCCGAAACAGCGTGTAGTATAACAATTTGTCGTGTTTCATCGGGCAGTGTTGCGAGAGCTTTATCGAGAATAAGTTTGTGCATGCTGTTCTCTTCAAACTCTTCTGCCGGTAGTGGGTTGCTATCACTGTCCATCTCATCAAGTGAAACTTTTGATTTGCTTCTTATTCGCATGTAGGCCAAATTCTTTGTTATTGTTAAAATCCAAGCCATTGGCTTGCCTTGTTTTTTGTAAAACTTTGCCGATGCGAAGATGCGTACAAAAGTGTCCTGTGCTACGTCCTGTGCGTCTTGTGTATTCTTTAGTATTGAATAAGCGAAGCTGTAGACTGCGGGGTAGCTAATCCCGTATAGTGTTGAGAGGGCTTCGGTGTAACCCTTTGCAATATCGATTATAAGTTCTTCATCGAATTGCGGTGTGTTACTTCTTTTTGAACCCTCATCTTGTAGTGAGCTCACCATTAATGAAAACATGTTTTTCTCCTATTCACCCTATTAATGCATAAGGGGGGGTGTTTTATTGCACCAAAAATAAATTTTTTTTCAAACTTTTATGATTATATCAAAAAGTTCGGTTTTTTTCAAATAAA
>CAYJJJ010000040.1:0-1723 GCA_964370465.1 uncultured Oscillospiraceae bacterium | reverse complement strand
CTAAAGCGGGGGAAATGTTATGAAAAAAATTAAAAAGATAACAGAGGGAATAGAGAGCCTTGTTGTCTTCTCTGAGTTCAAAACCGATATCATTTATAAAGCTCTTTATAATTTTGCAGAGGCGGCAAGCGAAAAAAGCGGCAACACCCGTGCGCTGTATGCGGAGCTCTTATCAAAGCTTTTTCCTCATAGCTCGTCACTATCAGAATATACAAAGCAGATATTAATTAAAAGTGAGAACTTTTATATCAAAGGAATTTGCGGTGGTCGTGTTTTTGATGACAATATAAACAGCGCTCTTCTCTGTGACCTTGAGATACTAAGTGATATAGTCGAGATAGACCCGCAGGATATTTTGGAGTATGCAGGGGTCAAATATAATCAGAGCTATAATATAGAAAAAACTGATTTTGTCTCTTTCTACTATAATAGAATAGAAAATATCGGAAAGTTTGGTTATGGCGAGTTTGCGGTGCACGATGTCTTCACCTTTGACGGTGAGCTCACAGCGGTAAAACACCCAGACCCTCAAAAACTCACAGAGCTCAAAGGATATGAGCGAGAGCGCAAGATGGCAATTGATAACACCCTTTCATTTATAAATGGCGGTGTAGCGAATAATATGCTATTATATGGTGATGCTGGTACCGGAAAGAGCTCAACTATAAAAGCGATACTCAATGAGTATGCAGATAAAGGATTGCGTCTAATTGAAATAAAGAAAGAATTTTTGCACAGTCTGCCAAAACTATTGTCAAAACTATCTGAAAATCCGCTCAAATTTATTCTATTTATCGATGATTTGAGCTTCTCTAAAAACGACGACAACTTCTCAGCGCTCAAAGCACTGCTCGAGGGGAGCGTTGTCGGCACAGGTAACAACTGCATAGTTTATGCGACGAGTAACCGTCGTCACCTTGTGCGCGAGAGTATGGAAGATAGGGCAGGGGACGATATCCATCTCTACGATACTATGCAAGAGTCGCTGTCACTCTCGGCTCGATTTGGGCTCACAATAACCTATCAAAAACCAGATAAAGACGATTTTTTCAAGGTTGTAGAGTATTATGCGACTGTGTATAATCTCGATATCGAGCAAGAGCTTCTTCAAAAAAAAGCAGAGGCATTTGCAATTCGAAATGGCGGCAGAAGCCCCCGGTGCGCAAAACAGTTTGTGCGATATGAAATAGCAACGGGCAAGCTCTAAAAATCGCAGTGGCAGACGTTATGCAGATGATTTATATTACAACTAAAATATAAATATACCTAAAATCAGTGAAAATATATTTAGCAGGCTTTGAAAAAAGTCTGCTTTTTTTCTTGACAAAACAATATAAATGTATTACTATATAAGTATATCATTATATAGTTATGTGAAAGGGAGTAATATGAAACACTGTTGTAATACGCCAGAGAGCGTTAAAAAAATTATTGCAGATGAGGAAATTTCAGAGAATTTGTCTTTTCTATTTAAAGCTTTTAGCGAGCCTATTCGCATTAAGATTTTGCTTGCGATGTTGCACAGTGAAATTTGCGTGCAAAATTTATCTGCTTTGCTTGAGGTCTCACAGCCGAGGGTTTCAAATCAGCTAAAGCTTTTGAAATTGCATAAACTTGTAAAGTCGCGAAAAGAAAAAAACAATATCTTTTACAGTTTAGACGATGCACATATAAAAGATATTTTAAATATCGGGCTTTCACATATTGAACACGCGGAGGGATA
>CAYJJJ010000039.1:6572-15978 GCA_964370465.1 uncultured Oscillospiraceae bacterium | reverse complement strand
TAACAGCTCTACAAGGACTCGTTTCATACTTCGCAGAGAGAAAAGAAAAAGAAGAAACTTACAACGCTTAATTCAACCCCAATATAAAAAAATCAGACCTTAGGGTCTGATTTTTTTGTGCTTTGTTTTTCTGTGATTTTATGATTTTTTAATATATATATAATATCTAGCTTATAATCTCTAATATATTTTAAAGTCACTATCCGTCATGCTCTAAATCACCAATAGGGAAAGGGTTTTGCTCTTATATCGAGGGTTGCACATATTAAAGCTTAAAAACTGTATTTGTGTCGAAAAAGTCTGCACTGTAAAGCGCTCATCGGCCCGCCCGCAGTGGCGAGCTTTTTAGCTCGCCACGCTCGAATGAAATTCGAGCAAACGCACGGAGGTGCGTTCACTGCGGGCGGGGCGCCACAAACATTCAAAGAACTAAAATTTACACAAAAAAACCACCCACCTATATGATTTGAGTTAAGCGTTGAGTTTCGAAGTAGAAAAATCAAGAATTTGCTTGCTTAAACTAACCGAACATAGTAAAATCTATATAGAAGAGGTGATATATATTAAAACACTAATGCCTATTTTCAAAAAATACAAGTTTCATCTAACGCTCGGGCCGTTTTGCAAGGTCGTCGAGGCTGTTTTTGAGCTTATAATTCCGCTCGTCATGGCGTCGCTTATCGACGAGGGGATAAAAAGAGGTGAGATAAACTTTATTTTGGGGAAGGGTGCAATAATTTTGCTCCTTGTGCTCCTTGGATATTTCACAACGCTTATAACCCAGCGCCTTGCTTCAGTTGCAGGTGCAAAAATCGGGTATGACATAAGAGAGGCTCTATTTAAAAAAGCTATGAGCGTTTCTGTAATAAACACCGAGCGAAACTCAAAAAACCATATTATCTCGGTATTAAACAACGATGTAAACCTTGTTGTAAATGCAGTTGCTATGGGAATTCGGTTTATTACGAGAATACCATTTATAATAATCGGTGCTTTTATTATGAGTGCCTATATTGATTTTCACATTTCTCTTGTCTTTTTAGCTGTAACGGTTTTTGTGGCGATTTTAAACATCACCATAATGAAATACACAGTCCCGCTATACACAAAGGCCGCTAAACTGCTTGATAGTTTATCACTAACACTCAGAGAAAATCTGTTTGGTGCAAGGCTTGTGCGTAGTTTTAGAAATAAAGAGGGTGAAAACAAGCGGTTTTTAAATGATAATGAAAGCTATTATGAAACTATTGTGAAGAGCAGTAGAGTTTCATCGCTCCTATCTCCGCTTTCGTTTTTAATCTTGAATGGTGCTATTGTGGCTATTCTATATTTCGGTGCGTTTGGCGTTGAGAGCGGTGTGCTCACCTCTGGTGAAGTTATTGCATTTATCGGCTACTTAAATCAAATTTTGGTAGCGCTAATAATAATTGCAAACATCTCAGTGATTTTTTCAAGGGGATTTGCAGCAATTAATAGAATAGGGAAAATCCTCGAAATAGAAGATGAAATCCCAGATAAAAGAATAAAAAGCGATAAGCTCCTTTCACTGAGCAATGTTACTTTCAGATTTCCCGGTGAGAAGATTGAAACACTAAAACAGATGGATTTTGAAGTATCGGATGGAGAGGACATCGGTATTATCGGTGTTTCAGGGAGTGGTAAGTCGGTTTTAGCGAAGGTTATTATCGGACAGTACAGAGGATATGAAGGGGAAATTCATTTTGGCGGTGAATTTAGTCTGTGCGAAACAACGCCATCGATTTTTAAAGGCGATATAGCATTCAATATAGCGCTTGATGACAGTATTGATAAAACCCGTGCAGACGAGGCTATAAAAGCATCCAGTTGTGATTTCGTCAAAAATCTCGATATGGAAGTTTTGCAGAATGGACGAAACCTCTCAGGCGGTATGAAAGCGAGGCTCAATATCGCAAGAGCACTTTACAAAAAAGCAAAACTGTATATATTTGATGACAGCCTAACTGCGCTTGACAATATAACGGCAAAAAAAGTGCGAAACAACCTTACAAATATTTGTGACACACTTATTATAATAAGCCAACGAGTTCTAACGGTATCAGAGTGCAAGCGGATAGTTGTGCTTGATAACGGTTGTATAATAGCAGATGGCAGTCATACTGAGCTTTTAGAGAGCTGTTCTCTTTACCGTGACCTTGCAGTGAGTCAGGGAATAGAGGTGGCGAAATGATTAAAAAGACTATCGAACTTATAAAATATTTGAAATTTCCAGCAAAACGCCTTGTTTTAGCTGTGTTTTTTGCAACGCTGTCAGCGGTAGCGGCGCTTTTTATACCGCTTATTTCCGGCGAGGCAGTCGATATTATCTCGGCGGAAATTATCGATTACAACTCATTGTATAATTTGCTTGTGATATTAGCTGTTGTAATAATATTTGCCGTTGTGACGAGCTTTGCTGTTTCGTTTATATCAAACAAAATAACCGCAAAAACAGTTTTCAGCTTGCGCCAATCGGTATTTTCAAAATATCTGCGGTTGCGTGTTGACGAGCTCGATAAAAAGAGTTCAGGCGATCTCGTCACGAGAGCAACATCTGATATAACTGTTATAAACGACGGTGTGACCTCATTTTTAGTGTCATTTTTAACGGGAATTATTACGATAGTGGGCACTCTTGTTTTGATGCTACTGATAAACCCGATAATTGCGCTTTGCGTTGCTGTTTTAACGCCGCTTTCCTTTTTCGTAGCCACCACTATTGCAAACGGTATAAGCAAGTATTTCAAAGAAACAGCGAAAAAAACAGGAGAGCTTAGCGGATATGCAAACGAGTATATCGGTGGAGTTTTAGCGGTTAAAGTTGCGGGAAAAGAGGGTGTTGCAGAGGGGAATTTTGGCAAGATAAATAAAGAGCTGTTAGATGCAAGCACCAAAGCTCAGTTTTATTCTTCACTGACAAACCCGACAACTCGAGTTGTAAACTATCTTATCTATATAGCTACTGGAATGCTCGGCGTATATTTTGCTACCCGTGGCAGTTTATCTATCGGTGATATTTCAGCGCTACTAATCTATGCAAACCAGTATACAAAACCATTTAATGAAATTTCTGGGGTTTTCAACGTCTTGCAGTCGGCAATTTCGGCGGGCGAGAGAACTGCTGAAGTGTTTGAGTACAAAGAGGAGCACAGCGGTAGTATGAAAGCTCCGATATCGGGCGATATAAAGGTTTCTAATCTTTCGTTTTCATATGACGGTAAGCGCGATATTATAAAAAATCTATCTTTTGAGATAAAACCGAGTGAGAAAGTGGCGATAGTAGGGCCTACTGGGTGCGGTAAAACAACCCTCATAAATCTTTTGATGGGTTATTTTGAGGACTACAGCGGAGAGATTTTGTTTTCAGATATCTCCCTTAAAGAGCTTGATAGAGATAGCCTTTTATCGGAGGTTGCAACAGTTTTGCAAGAGCCTATAATCTTTAAAGGGACTATCAAAGATAATATATCTTACGGCAATAGCGGAGCGGAGGAAGAAGAGATTGTTTCTGCTGCAAAGAAGAGCCTTGCGGCAACCTTTATTGAGAAAAATGAAAACGGCTATGACACAATTCTATCAGAGAACGGGGAAGAGCTCTCAGTTGGACAGCGTCAGCTTATTTCTATTGCAAGGGTAATGCTTCGTGACCCGAAAATATTAATACTTGACGAAGCGACAAGCAATATAGATACCTTAACAGAACAGCTTGTTATAAACGCCTTTCGCAGACTAATGGAGGGGCGCACTTCTATTGTTATAGCACATAGATTGTCTACTATCAGAGATGCAGACAAAATTTTGGTGCTAAAAGATGGTGAGCTTATCGAGATGGGTAGTCACGCAGAGCTAATAGCAAAGGGTGGGTTTTATAGCAATATGTACAGTGAGGGTCAAAGCTAATCAAATTTAATATGATTGGAGTTAGACGGATGAAAGAGGGGACATTTAAGAGCAGTAACGGGTTAGACACAGTTTATTATAGCTACACAGAGCCTATGGAAGTCAACGGTGTATTCGTGGCTGTTCACGGAATGAGCGAGCATATTTTGCGTTATAAAGAGCTTGCAAAAGTTCTTGAAAATCACGGAATTGCTTTCTTTGGCGCCGACAACATTGCGCATGGCAGAACGGCAAAAGAGGGTAGTCACGGCGTTTTTGCCGACAATAATCAGGGCAAACATATAGTTTCTGATATAAAACAGCTCTGCACAATAGCTTGCGAGAAATACCCCGATAAAAAAACTGTGCTGTTTGGCCATAGTATGGGAAGCTTTATAGTCAGGTGTTTTTGCGCTCTGTATTCTGATACAATCGACGGACTAATAATATGCGGTACAGCCGGAAAAAATCCTTTGGCAGGCGCTGGTAACATTCTTGGTGGAATCATTAAGACTTTTCGCGGTGGTGAGTATAAGAGCGAGCTGCTCTCAGGACTTGCCTTTAAAGAGTATAATAAGCGGTATACTGATATTAAAACCGACTACGACTGGTTATCAAGAGATGGCACAGAGGTGCAAAAATACTTAGACGACCCACTATGTGGATTTACATTTTCAGTCGATGGTATGCGTGTGCTAACAAATCTTCTAACCTATGCAAACAGCGATGAATGTTTTGATAAGATGCGTAAAGATCTGCCGATTTTTATGATCAGCGGAGATATGGACCCTGTGGGCGATTATGGAAAAGGGGTTATGCAGGTTTATGATAGGTATAAGAGTGCTGGGTGCAATGTGCAGTACAAATTATATAAAGATGCAAGGCACGAGCTTTTAAATGAAACAAATAAAAAGGAAGTTATAGACGATATCATAACTTTCACAAAAAAAATTTTCAGGTAATATCAAAAAATGTGAAATATTTTACAGCATAATTAATTAAAGTGAATATCAATAAAAACGAGGGCAAATACCCTCGTTTTTTTGCGAGAAAATTCACAATATATTATTTGACATATACAATACTTTACAGTATAATCTTAATTGGCACTAAAAAAACACAATATATAGTGGTTGTGTGCGGAGGATGAAATGATAGAGAAAATAGTCAAAAGAGATGGACGATGTGTTGAGTTTAAGCTTGAGAAAATTGCAGATGCTATATACAAAGCGGCAAAATCAATAGGTGGAAGCAATTATGATACCGCTTATGAGCTCGCCGGAAAGGTAGCAGAGATTGCTGAAATTGAATTTGGTAAAAATCCTTCAGTTGAAGATGTTCAAGATATAGTTGAGCGTGTTTTAATGGGCAACGGGCATGCGAGAACTGCTAAAAAATATATTCTTTATAGAAATGAGCGAACAAGGTCGAGGAGTATGAACTCATCGCTTATGAAGACGTTTGAGGATTTGACCTTTAAAAACTCCGATGAAAATGATATAAAGAGAGAAAATGCAAATGTCAATGGCGATACAGCAATGGGCACAATGCTTAAATACGGCAGTGAGGGAGCTAAGAGCTTTTATGATGTATTTATTCTTGACCCTGTTCACTCAAAGGCTCATCGTGAGGGAGATATTCATATTCACGACCTCGATTTCTATACCCTAACGACCACCTGCTGTCAGATTGACTTGACAAAGCTATTTAGCGAGGGTTTTTCAACAGGGCATGGGCATCTGCGCCCACCTAATGATATAAGAAGCTATGCGGCACTTGCTTGCATTGCAATACAAAGCAATCAAAATGACCAGCACGGTGGACAGAGTGTTCCGTCATTTGATTATGATATGGCGGAGGGTGTTCGCAAAACTTATAAAAAAGAATACCGAAACAACCTCTCAAAAGCTATTTTCATATTAGTAGGACAGGAAGAGAGCGAAGCGGCAGCAGTTAGAATTATAGATGAAGCGGAAAAATCGGGAATTAAACCACTGTTTGGAAACGACAATGGCTTTAGCGAAGTTATCTTGCCTTTATTAATTGCGGAATTTGGTGAAGAACTCGGTGGTAAAATTGAAAAATTTGCCACTAAATATGCTAAAATTGAAACTGAGAAAGCAACATTGCAAGCAATGGAAGCGTTTGTTCATAACCTTAATACAATGAATTCTAGAGCGGGAAGTCAAACCCCATTTAGCTCGATAAACTATGGTACCGACCTATCCCACGAGGGAAGGCTTGTTACAAAAGCAGTGCTTACAGCAACCGAAAGAGGACTTGGAAACGGAGAAACCTCGATATTCCCTATTCATATTTTTAAAGTCAAAGAGGGAGTTAATTATAACGAGGATGACCCAAACTACGACTTGTTTAAACAGGCTGTTGAAGTTTCAGCGAAACGACTATTTCCTAACTTCTCGTTTCTCGATTCACCATTTAATGCGCAGTATTATAAAGCGGGAAAACCCGAGAGCGAAGTTGCATATATGGGCTGTAGAACAAGAGTTATTGCAAATGCCGCTGATAAGGATAGAGAGATAGTTACTGGACGTGGGAATTTATCGTTCACATCTATAAATCTGCCGAGAATAGCGCTTAAAGCGAATAAAGATATAGACTTTTTCTTTGAAGAACTCGATCGCAAGCTCGACCTTGTTTTCGAACAGCTTATCCACAGATTTAAAATTCAAGCGACAAAAACACCAAGAAACTTTCCATTCCTTATGGGACAAGGTATCTGGATGGACTCAGATAAGCTCGGTCCTGACGATAAAATTGAAGAAGTTATAAAGCACGGAACGCTGACCGTTGGGTTTATAGGTCTTGCTGAAACGCTCAAATCGCTTATTGGCAAGCATCACGGTGAGAGCACAGAAGCTCAGAATTTAGGGCTTGAGATAGTCAATCATCTGCGGAGTAGGTGTGATCGTGAAGTGAAGAAAACAGGGCTCAACTTCTCGCTTATAGCAACGCCTGCAGAGGGTCTTTCGGGAAGATTTATCCGTATGGATAAGGATAGATATGGTAAGCTTGACGGTATAACTGATAGAGATTACTATACAAACTCATTCCACATACCGGTTTACTATGATGTTTCTGCTTATGATAAGATTAAGCTTGAAGCGCCATACCACGCACTCACAAATGGCGGACATATAAGTTATGTTGAGATAGATGGAAACCCATCTCAAAATATTGAGGCATTTATGGCCATTGTCAGACTAATGAAAGAAAATGGCATAGGATATGGGTCGATAAATCACCCTGTTGATAGAGATCCTGTCTGTGGATACACAGGGATTATCGGTGATGTTTGCCCGAGATGTGGTAGACGAGATGGCGAGGGTGTTCCAATCTCGAAACTTCAAAAGCTCGGACTATACAAAGACTATAATTCAGACAATATAGGTTATTCAGGAGATAAAAATGAGGAAGGCGAAAGGCGTCGTCGACCAAACTTTTTTAAGAGAAAGGGGACAGAGGAATAATGGCTACAAAAAAAGAAGTAATGATTGGTGAGGGTGTTTCATTTGAGAGAATTCGCAGGATAACAGGATATCTTGTTGGAACACTTGATAGATTTAACGATGCGAAAAAGAGCGAAGAGAGCGAGAGAGTGAAACACGGCACAACAGAATGCAAAAGCTAAATGTTTATGGAATAGAAAAAGAGAGCTTTGTTGATGGGCCGGGTATTCGGTATGCGCTTTTTTTGCAGGGATGCCCGCACAACTGCCCTGGTTGTCACAACAAAGATAGCCATAGTTTTGAAGAGAACAAGATGATGAATATCGCTCAAATAGCGCAGGATTATAAGTCTCGCAGTTATTTAAAAGGGCTTACAATTTCAGGAGGCGAGCCATTTTGTCAAGCGGAGATGTTGCTTTTGCTTTTGGAACTTTTAGAAGATGACAAAAGAGATATAATTATCTATTCAGGGTATACTTTTGATGAGATTTTATCACTTGGAAACAGTGAACGTGAGCTTCTCAAAAGATGTGATGTTTTAATAGATGGAAAATTTATCGAAGAGGATAAAAGTCTTGAGATAAAATTCAGGGGAAGCAAAAACCAGCGAATTATCGATATTAAGGGCAGTTTGAGCGAAAATAAAGTCGTTTTGGCGGACATTTAAATGCCAGACGTCCAAAAGAGAAAACTTTGAGTAATATTATAGGGATAGGGCTTGCTCCTGTCTATATTAAAAGCCGCATAAAAGCGGTTTTTAATTTGTGTTTTTTCAGTGTGGTTTAATCGTTAAGGTGGGCAGTCGTAAGCTGTGTGGACGAGTGCAGTCTGCGGCATATAAAGTGTGAGTAGCGAAGCGTTACCGAACAGAGCGGGTTGAAGCGAAGCAAAAGCGGTGGCAATTTGGCAAGAGAATTGTCCCGCATTCTTATGGGTTAGATAAAGTATCTTTATAAGTAGGCGCATAACTATCTGTCTATTATTTAGAGGAAATATTGTTTAAGATAAAATCGGGGAACGACCTTTTGTCGCTCCCCGATTAGTTTTACGCTTATTTCAAATTAATGCTCCCCCAGTTTATCAGAAACTGGGGGAGTTTTATAAAAATATACTGATTTTCAGATAAAAGCTTTGTAGTTCGTGAATAAATTGGAGATAAAAAATATAAACATTATACTATAATAAGCTCAATGCCTCGTTTGTTAAATATCTCAATCCACTCTTCGGGTATTTTGTTATCGGTGATAACGGTATCAATTTCCGATAGGCATGCGAAAAAATTCTCTCGAACTTTTCCGAATTTCGATGAATCTACCGCTAAATATTTATGCTGTGCACAGGCTATAGCCGCCGCTTTAATGTCCGACTCATAGTCGTTGACACAGGTAAGCCCCAGGTCATCAGAAACACCAGCCGCCGAAACGAAAACTTTTGTTGCACGCATTTTTTTCAGAAGCTCACATACTGCAGGTGACTCAAAAACCTCAGTTTTAGGGTGATAAAATCCTCCGCTAAAAATAAGTCTTTTAAACTTTTTGCGTATAGCTTCAATTAAAGCAGTTGAGGTCGAGCAGAAAAATGATATGGGTAACCCATGAGGAATATATCTCGGGATTAGAGATGTGGTACTGCCGATATCGACGATAACAATATCGCCAGGCTCGATTAGTTTCGCCGCCGCTTTCGCAATCAGCTCTTTGCTTCGAGGGTTTTTTGTCATAGCGAGAGAAACGAAATAATCGTTCGGTGCATCCTCATCTTGGTCGATATAATCCATTCCATGTGAGTTTGCAATAGGGACAACGACTCCGTTGATAAGATTAACTGCTTCGTTGAGTACCAAAAATTTGATATCACGACGAATAGTCATCTCAGAGACGCCGGTTTTTTCGGCCAAATCTTTAATGCTTATACCGTTTTGCTCTTGAACTACCTTATAAATCGTCTGTTTGCGCATCTCCTGTTTATTCATAAAATCCCTCAAAATTTAGTATTTGATTATATTATATCATAATAATAACAAAAAACAAACATTTTTG
>CAYJJJ010000039.1:0-6472 GCA_964370465.1 uncultured Oscillospiraceae bacterium | reverse complement strand
AATTTAGTATTTGATTATATTATATCATAATAATAACAAAAAACAAACATTTTTGTTGCATTGTCACAAAAATAGAAAATTTATTGACATTCTACCGGCAAAATGATAGTATTTATACATATTAACTATATACAGTTGTGAAAATGAAATATTTTAAGTCACATTACCCATGGTTTGACAGCATTTTACCAATTGGGCCTTTAAAATAACATTTTTGCAGAGCAAGTAACAACAAATTGTGTTAGAAGTTAGGGGAATTTTGTTAATTTCTGCAATTTTAATGTTTAGAATGTAACATTATAACAAAAAATTGTGGTGATATAAAAAAGGAGGACAAAATGAGTTCAATGGAAAATAGCGAAAAACAATACCATATCCACTGTAGACCGGGCGATGTCGGAAGATATGTTTTTTTACCAGGTGACCCTTTCAGGACAGACTTGATTGCTTCATATCTTGACGATGCAAAGCTTGTTGCTCACAACAGAGAGCATAAGACTTGGACTGGATATCTCGATGGAGAAAAAGTTTCGGTTACATCTACTGGTATGGGTTGCCCTTCAGCAGCTATAGCGATTGAGGAGCTTATCAAATGCGGAGCTGATACTTTTATAAGAATAGGCACAGCAGGTAGAGTTTGTGACGAGAGTTACAGTGAGGCGCTTGATGGCGTTATCGTTAATGCGGCTGTACGTGATGAGGGAACATCAAAGCACTATATTTATCCTGAGTATCCAGCTGTTGCAAATAGACATGTTGTTAAAGCGCTTGTAGATGCAGCGAAAGTGAAGGGACTAAACTACGTTGAGGGTATATCACAGAGTAAGGACTCATTTTTTGGTCAACATGACCCAGACAGTATGCCAGCGGCAAAAAGACTTCACGAGCGCTGGGACGCTTGGAAGGGCGGACATGTAATGTGTAGTGAGATGGAGTCTTCAATTCTATTTGTATTATCATCAATTAGAGGATGCAGATCAGCTGCTATTATGGCGTTTAAAGAGATGAAAGATTCTATTGCTGTTTCATGTGATGCAGTCAGAACACTTATTAAACAGGATAAAGGGGAGGTATAAATAATGGCTTACGATAAAGACGCAGAAATGATGTATCACACCCATTTGAGAAAGGGTGATATCGGGAAATATGTATTTTTACCAGGTGACCCATTCCGTACCGACCTTATCGCTTCATTTTTAGATGATGCAAAAGAGATAGCTCACAACAGAGAGCATAAAACTTGGACCGGATACCTTAATGGTGAGAAGGTTTCAGTTGTTTCAACTGGTATGGGTTGTGCAAGTGCTGCTATATGTATAGAAGAGCTTATAAAAGTCGGTGGAGAAACTTTTATAAGAATAGGAACAGCGGGCAGAGTAAACGATGCATCTCAAGATGAATCACTCGATGGCGCTATCTGTACAGCGGCTGTACGTGATGAGGGAACAACTCTACATTATATTCCGATGGATTATCCAGCAGTTGCAAGCAGAGCGGTTGTTGAAGCTCTTGCACAGGCGGCAAAGGATAACAACAAAAACTTTATAGAGGGAATTACCCAGAGTAAAGATAGTTTTTACGGTGAGGTAGACCCTGATAGCTCCCCAATAGGCGATGTGTTAAAAATGCGTTGGGAAGCTTGGAGAAAAAGCAATGTAGTTTGCTCTGAAATGGAAGCTGCGGCGCTGTTTGTAATAGGTTCAATAAGAAAAGTGCGTTGCTGTGCAGTTATGAACTTTAATGAAATGGAGACAACTATAAAAGTTGCTTGCGATGCAGTTAAAATACTGATAGAACAGGACAAATAACCGAAGGGGAAAGATATGAGCAAACCTATAATAGAAGTAAATAAATTCAGCTATGTATACCAAAACTCGAAAGAGGTTGTTCTAAATGAAGTTTCATTCACAATAAATGAAGGGGATTTTGTAGGGATTATCGGTTGCAACAAAGCTGGTAAATCAACGCTTTGCCAGGCGATGGTAGGAATTCTACCGTTTCTGTTTGGTGGAGATTGGGACGGCGGAGTTGTTGTCGATGGTGTTGATTTAAATAAAACACACGGTGCTGGTGCAACTGATGCAATTGGTATAGTGTTCCAAGATGCTGAGAGCCAGTTTACACAGGAAACAGTTGAGGATGAGATAGCATTTGCTATGTGCAACTTCGGTTTCACAAGAGAAGTTATGCGTGAGAGAATTTTAGAGACAGCGAAAGCTTGTGGTATAGAAACTATGCTTAACCGCTCGCCACTAAAACTCTCAGGTGGACAGCAACAGCGACTTGCAGTTGCTTGTATACTTGCTTTATCGCCAAAAGTTATTATTCTCGACGAGTCAACTTCACAGCTCGACCCAATTGGACGTGACGAGGTGTTCACCCTTGTAGCAGAGCTTCATAAAAAGGGAACTACTGTTATAATGGTTGACCACAACATCGAGAAAATTGCAGAGTATGTCGATAAAGTTATGGTGCTCGACAAAGGTGAAGTTGTTTGCTTCGATGAAGTTTCAAAGGTTTTCCAGCAAAAAGAACTTCTCGCAAAGCACAATATAAGACTTCCTCAGGTAACAGCGGCAACGCTTGAACTGCGTGATAAACTAAGTTTTGATAGTGCGCCTATTGATCTTGAAAGCGCAATTGAAGTAACAAAAGGCAAATTGACAGTGCAGGGGGAAAACAATGGATAGAAAAGTATTGCTTCGCACAGAAGACTTGGTGCACACCTATAAAACAGGTGTCACTGCTCTTAAAAAGGTCAATCTGTCGATTTATGAAAATGAAGTTGTTTCAATAGTTGGACAAAACGGCAGTGGTAAAACAACACTTGTTCGTCATTTCAACGGTCTTCTAAGACCAACTTCAGGTAAAGTACTTATAAATGAAGAAGAAACTGAAAAAATGAGTGTCGGTAAGATGAGCCAGAGGGTTGGATATGTATTCCAAAACCCAAACCATCAGATATTCTGTACAACAGTTCGAGCGGAGCTTGAAGTTGCACCTAAAAATTTCGGTTTCTCAGATGAGGAAACTAAAAAAGCTATTGACGATGTAGTTGAGCTTATGGGTATAGAGGGAGAGCTTGACAAACACCCATTATCACTCGACTACACAACAAAAAAGATTATCACAATAGCATCAGTTCTTGTCTTTAATCCTGAAATTTTGATAATGGATGAGCCTACAGGTGGACTCGATGAAGTTGGGCGCCGTATGCTTACTAAAATTATCAATATGATGCACGATAAAGGCCATACAGTAATTATGATAAGCCATGATATGGACTATGTTGCTGAAAATTCGCAGAGAATTGTTGTTATGTCGCAGGGTCAGATAATCGGCGATGGAGTTCGTGAGGATATCTTTATGCAAGAAGATATGTTAGCTCAGGCGCAGATAGAGCCACCGCAGATAGCAAAGCTCGATATGGCGATAAACCCAGATACAAAGGTTTCGCTGTCAGTTGATGACTTTGTTGCAAAATACAAGTAAACAGGGGGCTGTTTAAATAAGTATAGGAATGGTTTACACCGTTTCAAATAAAAACTATTTTGGGAGGAAAATACAATGGCATTAAAATCAATAGACTCAAGCAAAGGCAGACTTCGCACAACCTACATAGCAATACTTATACCACTCGGCGTAGCTATTAACCTTGTTGGAGGTCAGATAGCTGGACAGCTAAAACTACCGCTATACCTCGATTCAATCGGTACTGCAATAGTAGCTGCAATAATGGGTCCTTATATAGGAGCTGTTTCAGGCGTGCTTTACAATGTAATTTCATCGCTAATTTCAGGACAGATATTATCGTCACTATTTGGTATCTGTAATATCGCTACAGCGTTCATAGTTGGCTTTATGGTAAGAGCTGGAAAGTTTAAAACTATCCTTCACATGATAATCGCAGCAGTTGCGGTTGCTATGGCAAACGCACTACTCGGCGCACCTATTGCAACAGTCGTTTACGGCGGTATACAAGGTGGCGGTGTTGACCTGCTAGTTGCTGGATTCCTCGCTATGGGTAACGATATCCTATCAGCTGCATTCTTTGCTCGTATTCCTGTAAACCTCGCTGATAAAGGTCTATCTGTTCTTATCGCTTGGCTAATACTAATGCGACTTCCAGAGAATATGAAAACTCTTGCAGGCGGAAAATTCAAAGCGCCAAAAGATAATTAATTCGCAGAACAACTATAATTAAAGGAGCATTTATGATTCAGGAAAGACCAAAACCAAGCTTTCTAAAAAGGCTATATCCAAATACTAAGCTTTGGATGAGTTTAGGACTATCGCTTGCGGTAATCTTGTTTAACAATACAATTTTTTCACTCGCACTTATGGCTTTAGGTATAATTATTATATATACAGAGAAGTATATACTCGAGTTTAAGATTGTAGCTGTTTCAATAACGGTAATGGCGTTGTTTATGTTTTTAATTAACGGTACTCTAAACCCCGTTAATGACTACACACAAGATCCGGTGTTTGTGATACCGCTGCTAAATTGGAATCTATATTATGAAGGTCTAATGTTTGCACTTGGAACCTTTCAGCGTATAGCACCACTTATGGCAACGCTGTTCTTGCTATTTAGAACAATGAATATGACCGACCTCGGTGTTGCACTAAATGAGGGTGGATTACCATACAAGGCTTCGTTTATCTTTATAACAACCTTCCAAATTCTTCCTATTTTAAGTAAGGATATGACCCAGATTATGGATGCTCAAAAGGCGAGAGGACTTGATACCGAGGGCAACATCTTCAAAAGGATAGGAGCTTTTGTACCGATTATGGTGCCGGTTGTATCAAACTCTATAATGAAAATTCAAAATCAGGCAAGTGCACTCGAAACAAAAGGTTTTAACAGTACAAAGCCGAAGTCAATTTATCGTGACCTCGATAAAACGGCAGCAGATGCTGTTCTCAAATGGCTCAGCATATTGCTTGGTATCGGTGCTATTGTCTATAGAATTTTGGTTTCATTCGTATTTTAAAAGATGGGTACAGCCGAAAGATATTCGGCTGTATCTTTTTTATTAGTAATTTTAGGAGATTTTATGAGTAAAGCATTAATGGTAGATAAGCGGGAAAAATACTACAAGAGAAACTATGCAGTGTTTATGGCGGAGGGTTTTTTCTTTGCGTTTGCACTTTCAATTTTTTCATACACAACAGTTTTGCCAGTCTACATAGAAAACCTCTCAGACAACAGAATACTTATAAGCATGCTTGCATTTATATTCTTTGGTTTTTCAAATCTATCGAGTATCTTTTCTTGCGTAATAGCTGTTAACGCAAAAAGTGCAAAGTGGCTAACGATTATAATTTGCGGACTGCAGAGGATAGGTCAGTTTTTAATCTACCTATCAACTCTTGCTGTAACTGGCAGCACATCTTTAGCGCTCGTCGTGTTTTTTGGCTCATATGGAATATATTCAATCACTGCGGGAATGTCGCTGCCTGTGTTTAACAACCTTGTTTCAAGGGTTATACACCGAAACGTATCGTCATTTTTTGGATCATACAACCTATTTGGTGCGGTTTCAGGTGTTTTGGGCTCGCAGTTTGTAAGCTATATTATGGAAGCGCAAGCTTTCCCAGATAACTTTAGCACAATGTTTTTAGCGGGTGTTGTATCTGCGGTAATCGCCACTTTTGTTCTCGTTTTTGGAATAAAGGAGATACCGCTTGAGAGTGTCCAGAAGATGCGGTTTCGCGACCTCGCTTCAACTATTTCAGGTATTCTAAAAAACAACCATAGTTATCGTGGGTTTTTGCTTGTACGCGTTATAATTGCAGCAGCAGAGATGACTATTCCTTTCTATATTATAAAGGTAAGCATGGTTGATGGTGTTTCAGCGGGTGTTGTTGGAACAGCGAATACTATCTTGCTTATCTCAAACCTTGTTTTCAGCAAGCTTCTCGGCGGGATAGGGGATAGGAAAAACCCGTTTTTTATCCTAAGACTTGGCTCGATAATGGGAGTTCTAGCCACATTTGTAGCGCTTATTGTTCCAAACGAAATTGTTGGGTATGTATTGTTTGTCTTTGTAAGTGCATCTATTCTCGGTGTATCCATAGCGACAAGTGCCTCCTCGATAATCTATTCAAAAGGCGAGCGTGTTTCGCTCTATACAGCGACGGTCGGTGTATGCACAGCGCCTGTTTATAGCTTGTTTGCGATTATCGGTGGATTTGTTGCCAATAGATTTGGAGAGAATGTTATATTCATTCTATCGATGTCACTTTATCTGGCAGCGCTAATTATCGCTTCAATTCTAAATAGGAAATACAATATCGAAAACTAAGAGAGTAAAAATAAAAACGCAGTGGTTACCACTGCGTTTTTTTGGTGCAAAAAATTTGGGAGGATTTTATATGTATAGAAGATGGGGGTTTTGCCTCATTGGGTATGTTTGTATTTAAGGTGGCTATTGTTTTGTATATGAGTTTAACAGCTCTTGCA
>CAYJJJ010000038.1:0-16008 GCA_964370465.1 uncultured Oscillospiraceae bacterium | reverse complement strand
GGTGTTATGAAGCGCTAAACTTTATTTATCGCCGTTACTTATTGATTTATCTGTATCCCACAAGCCGCTTTTAAGATAGATTTTTTATACCTTCAATATGCTCATACAACATCTGAGCGTCAATAACATTAATTCTTGTGTCGCCATTTAAATCGTTAAAGCTGTTGTACACCGCTTCTTCGCTTATAAGTCGCATCAATTCATTAAAGTCCGCTATATCAACTGTGCCATCTCTGTTTATATCGCCTTTTGCATAGATGATTTCCACATCTTCCTCAACAAGATAGACAAAGCTTGTCGTCTTTCCAAAAAACTCAATAGTAGCTGTCCGCTCACCTATAGTAGCGGTATCGAAGTTTGAAATACTGTATTCGCCAGAAGTTAGCACTCTTCTTGAGTTTGTGTAGTTTGCAGTTACCGATATTCCATCGGCACTAATCGTATCACCCTCTTTGAAAACAAGAGCTGACGGAATATCCGCTGTGATAGAAACAAGCTTATCCGCCGCTGTTTTGCTCTTAAGGACGATATTCCCACTTCCATTTTTATAGCTTATATATAGGGTATTTCCTATTGTCGATAAATCAAATGAGCTTCCGTCTATCGCTTTATCAACAATCTCACCTTCCTGCACAAGGTCACTCAAAGCCTCATCATACTTATAAGCCGCAACCTGATTTTCGCTATTAAGCCCTACTACATACAGGTTTCCCTCACTGACTGTTATCTTCGTTTGGCTTAAATTCCCAACCGAAACATCAATCTCTTCAACTCCTGTTTCACTAAAACGGTGAAATGATGATTCAAGTGAAAACCCTGCTGTATAATTATATGCTATACAATAAAAGCTATTATTATAATTTACCATATCAAAAAAATTCGCTGAAACATTTCCAACTGAAACTTGTGTGAAAGCACCACCTTTAAATGTGTACCCTTTTATCACACCTGTTCTATGAAAAGCATAGATAGTGCCGTCCCTTTCGGTTATCCGCGGATTGCCAATTGTATGCGCATTTTCATTTGCCGCACTGTTATTATAAGTTTGTGTTGTCTTTGCTGCCAAATCATAAACTACCAGATAGAGCTTGTCGCCCAGTTCAGATGTGTGGTAAACATAAATATTTTCACTGTCTGCATAGATATCGAAGTTGCCACTGGTAGCTCCATTCGAAACCCTAAAAACTTCCCCACTACTCCATCTGTTTGTTTCTATATCGTATTCTTTGATTACTATATCAGTTCTTTCATCAGTCACTATCTCACTAAATCCAAAATAGATTTTCCCATTTGCCGCAAACATTTTTGTCGTCGAAAGCTGAGTGTTTGGCGTTTGAAATGAAGCAAGTGTTGTATAACTTTCACCATTAAAGCTCTTTAGTGTGAAGATATCATTGCCACTTTCTATATCTAACCCCTCTAATATATAAATAGTATCGTTATACGATAGTGAGTTAACACTTCTGCTGCTTAAATTCGCATTGTTAATATTTTGGTACTCGTTATCCTGCCAGAGGTCAAAGTCATCGGCAACTGGAACTTTAACATCAAAAGTCACGCTTTGGCTATCTGCTGCTATCTCGATATTTTCGATAACAACCCCTGAATTTCGCCCGTCGTTATAGGTCAGTGCATTGTCATAAATACCCATCGACATATCGGCCCTGCCAAAAGTATCGCCGGTCACAAAATAAGTTTGTGACATCTCTTTATACTTATCCTCGCCATCGCGGAAAAGATAAATGTGAGTTTCACCGTGCGAATTTTTGCTACCTGTTACCGTTGTGTCAACCCTGTATATTATTATCCCAGTACCTGGGATTTTTGAGTCTAAAAATGTTTCATCGCTGGCTAATTCATTCCCTTTCACCCTGTATTCCACGACAAAATACTCGTAGTTATTAAGCGGGGATTTTATTATAAACGCCTGGTTCCCATCTGGGTTACTCTGGATATCAAGCCTTAAATTTTCCGTTGACTCCGTTATCTCCTCAATAGTTATCCAGTTTGAAAACTTCTGCCTTGTGTAGGCGAGAGGGTACTGCAAAAAAGCAGAAGGTCTTGACATAATATCCCAATCGTGCACAAATTGCAAACTGGAATTATTGGTGTATAGATCGGCATAGTCATACCCATGCAAAAACTCATGTGCAATAAGTCCTGCCTCGCCATCTGAAACGCTTGAAAGCCTGTCTGTATTTAGCACGTTTATATTGTTTAAAGAAAGGCCGTCGATAGTTGTATTTCCCTTATAGTCCATCTGGTGCGGCCAGATAGTCGGGTACTCCACTTGAGTTATTGTATCTGTTTCAAGAAGTATGATTGTTATGTAATCAACATATCCATCGCTATTTAAGTTAAGACCAGTTGGCAAATTTGCATCGCTAAAATCAATATGCGGGATTATCATATCGACAATACTGCTAGTCATAGGGGTATAAGCAGTTCGCTCTTTTGATATTGGCAGTTCAAAAGAGTCTATACCGTTTCCTGTATCCTGCGGAAAGCTGTTTATAACATTCATCTGACCGTAGGAAATAGCATCCATATACCCTGAAAACGACCTTACAGTACCATCGTCATAGATATCCTTAACTTCATTTGCATATTCAAGGCTTTCAAACTCGTCTATATCACTTTGCAATGCATCGTTAAAATGCGCAAAAATAACAATATTTGAAACAAGCAGTGTGTCGGGTGACGCACCAATAGTAGCATCGATAAGGGTAGTTACACTCGGTATAAGCAAAGCTAACGCAATAACAGTTGCCACTATATTGCTAAGTTTCTTTTTCATTGATAATCTCTCTCCTATTACTAAACTCTAAACTCAACAACGAGTAGATATATAAGTGTGAAGATAAAGCCGAGTCCGAAAAGCAGTAGGCTAAACGCAAGCGAATAGGTAATGTGCGGTGCATCTATTCGCTCTTTCTCGTCAATAGGTTTTCCTTCAAAAAAACTCTTTGGGATAGCCACTGATTTAAAAAATAGCCTACTGAATATAACTATCACTAAATCTACTAAAACATCAAAAACACGAGCTAAAACCGCTAAAGCAAACGAGCACGCCGAAATTAGCGGAATATAAATCCTATCGAGTATTGTAGCAGTTTGTGGGACAATATCTGTGTAAATACCCTTCTTGCAGATAATTCTCGGCACAAGTGATAGATAGAGTATAATACCGATTGAAATAGAAATCAAAGCACCTTTTAAATTCACAAACGCAAGGTAGTCAACTGCGTGCGAAAGACCGTGTAGGTTGAATGTCTTTGAAACAAAAAGACCTATTGGCTCAAGTGTTAGTTTTGGGAAAACACCAAACACCAACAGCATTATAGCAACAAGGCTTAGTGGTATACTGCTAAGTTTAAAGCGCCCTTTTACAGAATCTTTCACATCGCCATCTTCCCCTTTTTTTATAACAAGGCAGACAAACAGTTTTAGCATATAGCAAAGTGTTATACCGCCAGCTACTAAAAAGAGAATTTCAGAAGTTGCGATAAAAGCAGACTCTGTGTGAGTTAGATGCATATATTCAACCGCCGATTCGTGGAGAAGCGTTTTGCTTATATACCCTGCAATAAACGGAATACCAGATAGCGAAGCAGCGCCAATCGCAAACAGCAGAGCAAAAATGGGTTTGCCTCGAAGCGAGCCTTTTATCTTGTTTAAATCGTAGCTGTGTCGCTCTTTGTGGATAACTCCAGCTATATTAAATAGCAGTGTTTTTACCGCAGAGTGGTTAATTATATGGAAGATAACACCGTAAATAGCAATACTTCCCTCAACACCTAGCATCGAGCAGTAAACTATGCCAAACATAATAAATCCAATCTGCGAAATCGATGAAAATGCAAGTGTTCTTTTTATATCTGAGGATAGAAGTGCCATAACAGCGCCATATAACATATTACAAAGAGCAAGGGATAGCATTATAAATAGGAAGTTTTGATTGTTATAGATTTTTAGCACAACTACAGCTATACCATAAACACCTGTTTTAGTGAGCAGTCCCGATAGGAGCGCAGAGGTAGGTGAAGGTGATACGGCATGTGCTCTTGGCAACCAGTCGTGGAAGAGGAAGAGTCCTGCTTTTGCACCAAATCCCATTATCATAAATACAGCTGAAAATGCAACTGTTACTCCATTTGCCGATGCAATCTCATTTGAAATCTCCGAAATAGGTATTATACCTATCTGCGATGTTAGCAGAATTATTCCAAAAAGCAGAGAAATCCCCCCGAAAACCGCATACCCGAGGTAACTCTTAGCGGCTTCTTTCGCTTTATTATCCCTGCTGTGCGCCACCCAAACATAGCTTGAAAATGACAGCAGTTCAAAGAAGATAAATAGAGTGAATAAATCCGCCGCTAAAAAAACTCCTATGCACCCTGTTAGCACTAAAAAGTAGGAGCAATAAAAACTGCTAAGATGTGCTGTTTCATCTTTGAAGTAATCAACTGCAACAACTGCACAAACTGCAAACATAATTACAGTAATAATAGTTAAAACCGCTCCGAGCTCTGTCGGTGCAAAGTTAATAACCCCTCTGTTAAACTGCGACTCACCAGATGTGAGCATCGCCACAACAGTATAGATTGCCACAACTGCTGAGTATGCAGCCGCAAAGATAGGCAGTTTTTTTCCGTCTTTAATTATTGCGCAGAGAACTGCAAAGAAAATTGTCCCAAGAATTAGAAAGATAAAACTCATAATACACCTCCCATTAGAAGGTTCCCAAAAAATTCGTAGAGGGTATTTGTCAAGAGCGAGAGGACTATAAGCGCTACTGTGATAACCGCTATTGGAAACTTCGTAAGGAATGGTTCTTTATGCACCGCCAAAAGTCTGCTCTTATCGAAATCGTTGTGGACAACAAACGAGAGGGAGATAATCTGAAAGGTATAAATTGCTGTGAAGAGCGCTGATATTATAAGTGCTGCAATCGCTATTGGTGCAAGCATACCTGCCCCCTCAATTGCCGCTGTGGCTATTGCAAACTTCGAGAAAAATCCACCGAGCACAGGTATACCCATCAGTGAAAACGAGGCTATCGCAAAGGTTATAAAGGTGATATTCAGTTTTTTCGCAAGTCCCTCAACGTCTGATACATACTCACCACCTGTATTGTGCATAACTGTTCCGCACATATAGAAGATAACTATTTTTGAGAGTGCGTGAAAGACCATATGCAGACAAGCTGCAATAAGACCTATTCCGCTCATCGTTCCAACAGCTAAAATAATATAGGAAAGTTGGCTTGCAGTTGAATAGGCAAATCGCCTTTTTAGATGCTTTGAGCGCATTGCCATAACCGAGCCGAAAACAATTGATATTGATGCCATTATCAGTATCGTATACTGCGCAAAACTCCCCTGCAAAAGCGAAACAGGCACAAGATAGAATGTGACACGGATTATCGCAAACACTCCAGATTTAACAACCGCAACGGCATGAAGAAGGGCTGTTGTTGTTGTAGGTGCAACACCAGCCGTGATAAGCCAGCTGTGAAACGGAAACATTCCCGCTTTAAAGGAAAACCCTAAAAACATCAGTAGATACCCAAGCTCTAGTCTGTCAAGCGGTATATTCGCAACGCTACCACCCAATACAAACTCAAGGCTCATATTGTGGTAGGTGAGCAGAATTATCCCCATAAGCGCTATTGCCGCACCGCAGATAGAATAGACGATATATTTTCTGCCGGCATAATAGTCCCGCTCTCCCCTGTTGCAGATAACAAGTGGAAGGGTTATAAATGTCAGTGTTTCATAAAATAGGTATGTCGTAAAGATATTTCTTGCAAGGGCAATTCCGAGCACCGTTCCAAACGTTAGGATATAAAATCCACAGTAACTCGCTTTTCTCTCGCTGTGCGCAAGATATTCTTTGCCATAAATTGTTGCAAGTGGCCACAGAAAAGATACAAGCCCTGCAAAAATAACAGACATTCCATCTACCTTAAATGAAATATTAAAAAACTCTGTAAACTCTATTACCTGAATGCCCTTGTTATAAAAAGCATGAAGGATTATTATCGTTGTAATTGAAATTATACTTGAAAAAACAATTGTTGCATTTAATACCTTTTTCTCTGGCATTCTAAAGATAATTAATCCAAAGACAAGAGCAAGCTCCAATGGAAGCAGTATTAAAATTTCCATAAAACTTACCTCCTAACCTAAAACAGATAAAACTAAACTTGAAAATATCTCGGCGCCAAAAAACAAAAGCAAACTTCCGCCGATAACTATCACACCAGCCGCGATTATAAGCGGCACTGTCGTGGTCTTTTCAAGTTTTATCTCATCGTAATCTTTATCGCTTTTATTATAAACTGCATGCACAACAGGTGGCAGTAGGTACCCTGCAGTTATAATAGCTGAGAGCATAATAACTAAAGCACCAACTATTGCAACAATAGTATTATTACTTATTGCACCGAGTGCTATCTGCCATTTCGCTATAAATCCGCCTGTAAACGGAATACCGACGAGCGATAATCCAGCGAGCGCAAATGTTATTATCGGCAGTTTTAAATGTTTGTAGATACCGCTCAGTTCATCTGCATTGTATACTTTTAGTTTGTTTATAAATACACCTGCATTCATAAACAACAAAGCTTTCGCAAAAGCGTGGAAAAGCACCTGTAAAAACATACCATACAGTCCGTATTCATTTAGCAAAAACAGCGAAAAGAGAGCATATGATATCTGGCTTACCGAAGAATAAGCGAGCCTTTTTTTGATGTATCGTTCAAAAAGCGCGAGTGTTGACCCAAGAAAAATCGTTATTACAGATAAGGCAATTAAAACCGTCTGAACCGTTGTTCCAATAATTAGCTCAGTTGGAACTATAAAGTATAAAATTCTTATAGCGGCTAAAACTCCAGCTTTAGTCATGACAGCAGAGAGCAGTGCAGAGGCCGGTGCTGGAGCTACTGGGTGCGCCGCTGAAAGCCACGAGTGAAGCGGAAATAGTCCCGCTTTTGCGCAAAATCCAACAACCGTTATAGCTGCAACCACTGCTACCGCCATCTCGTTTTCTATCTGCAACAACCCTTGTGCGCCACCCACACTAAACGAGGTATCCGAGGTAGCACTGTAAAGATAGAATATTCCACCAAGCGAGATACCTGTTCCAAACAGCGAATAGAAGAGATATTTTTTTCCAGCCATAAATGTCGATTGTTTTCTGCTGTGGACAATAAGAAAGTAGCCTGCAAAGGTCATTATCTCAAAAAACGTATAGAAGGTGACGAGGTTTTGTGCAAAGCAAAGACCTATAATTCCACAGTACGATATTATATAGAAGCTATAAAACCTTCTCTGCTCCCCCTCTTTTTGCATATATTCAAACGAGAAGATAATTATCATATACCAGACAGCTGAAAGCACTACTGCGAAGAAAACTGCCGTTTGGTCGATGTGAAATGATATATCTATGCCAAATGGAAAATAAATAAGTATTATGCTTTTGCCAAAATCGGTTATGCATGCAAATATAGTCGCAACAAAAGAAACTGTTGCAAATACAGTGGTGATTGCTCTTATTTTTTTGTAGTCGTCGGCAATAAAAATATATGCTATGCCAAATATCGTCGGTAACAGTAACGCTAAAACTATTCCCATATTCCCCCCGATTATATGAAATTAAGGCCTGTCTCAATAAACGCCGCAACAGGCTCATAAAATATTCCAACAGATAAATTTAATATTATAAACACCACAAGTCCTATGATAAATCTCTTTGAGTTTTTGTATTTCTCGCACCTATCTTCATCTTTTGTAAATATAGCTATTATCGCGCGAAGATAATAAACACCGTTAAGAACTGTGGTGATAGCTATTGCAACAAGAACAAACCACATTTTATTTACACTGTCCATACCTGCAAGGCCGAGCATATATTTGCCTACAAATCCTGAGAATAACGGGAAACCTATCATCGATAGAGCGCCAATTATAAAACCAGCGGCGGCTGGTGGGTTTCTGTATGCCGCCCCACGAAGGTCGTTGAAGTATTTTGAGTTGTCTGACGCTACCATAAGCCCCTCTGTTGCGATAAAAAGCATACTCTTTGTAAGCGAGTGTGAGATTATTAAAAATATCGCCGCTAAAAATCCCGCAGTTGTTCCCATGCCCATACCGAGGAAGATATATCCCACATATGAAACCGATGAGAATGCAAGCATTCGCTTAATCGTATGCTCCCTTGCGGCAAAAACAGAGCCTAAAATCATCGAGAGGAACCCAAATAAGAAAAGTATGTTTGAAACATGTAGCTTTGATATTATATCGAGTCCTAAAACTCGTAAAAATATCTTTATCAGCAGAATTATATACCCTTTAACTATAATCGATGATGAAATAGCATTGCTTATATTCATCGCACTGTTATAGGCGTGCGGTTGCCATGAGTGGAACGGGAAAAGACCGCTCTTTATAGCAATACCTACAGCCAATAGACCGACAATCATAGTTACAGGCAGTAGATACACTTCATTTTGCATAATTATTTGAAGTTGCTCTGCAACATTTGGCATAAGCAGATGTCCTGTTAGATCGTAGATTAGTATTATAGATATGAGGAAAAGACCAGAACCCAAAAGGCTCATAATCAGGTATTTTATACTCGCGGCTATTGTTTTTCCATTTTCTTTTGCCATAACAAGTCCACAAGCGCATAGGGTATTTATCTCGACAAACACAAATGCTGTGAACAGATCGTTTGTGTAGATAAGCGCTATGAGTGAAGCTTGAGTTAGGTTGAGCATCGCGTAAAACAGATTTTTCCTTCTCTTTTTAACAGTTGTGAAAATCTGCTCTTTTTCACTTATTACAACAAGCAACATAACAACCGCTATAAGGGTTGCTAAAAGCACTTCAACCGGTGAAAATCTTATTTCGTTCCCCCAAGGTGCTGGAAAATGCCCCATACTGTAAGTTATATATCCTGGGTTATCTAAAAAATATATCAACAGTGAACCATTTAAAACCACATTGGCAGACACAACAAAAAGATTTATCCGATATGCGCCATTTGTAGTTGCTATAATAGAGAAAACACCGCCGAGGATTGTTATTATAAGCGCAAATAAAGGAAAGTTCGCAACAAAAGGCATCTACTGCGACACCTCCTTGCTCGCCATTACAAGAATTTCATCGAGGTCTATTGTTTTGTAATGCTTATAGAGCTTGTATATAAGTGATAGAGAAACAGCGGTAACCGATACCGATACAACTATTCCCGTCAGCACAAGTCCTGATGGTATAGGGTTCACATAATTTTCAACCCCCGAAACACCATCTATCAAAATCGGAGCAAGCCTTCCCTCAACATACCCTTTCGCCGCCAAAAACAGATAGACAGCACCATCCATAATATTGAGCCCAATTACCTTTTTAATCAGGTTCTTTTGCAAAAACAAATTAGTAAACCCTATTCCGAAAAGTATCATCGCAACTGTCTCATAATAGTTGCTTAGCAGATTCGGCCCCATTAAATCTCCCCCTTTGAAAAGAGTGAATATATGCTGTAAACAGTACAGGCGACAATCATTCCAACGCAGATATTAAGCGGCAGAATAAGGCCTGCCGACAAAATATTTCCGGGAATTCCGAGCGGTATTCCTGTCGGTATATGATTTGCTCCTGTGAAAAAACTATATCCTTTTGCCAGTGCATAAAAGCTAAATGCGCTGACAGTTATAATCTTTACAAACTTCTCGGTAATAACCCCTTTTGCAACGGGGTAGCCATATGCAGAGGAGTAGAGAATAAGTCCTGCTCCCATAACAGCACCGCCCGAAAAACCACCGCCTGGTGAGAGGTGTCCGTTTAGCACAATATACACACCAAACATCAAAAGGAACGGTATAAGAAGTCTTGCAACACTCTTAACTACTGTATCTCGAGGCAAACTTCGATACTCATTTTCAGCTTCGCTTATCTCATTCTTCCCACGCTCTTTGAGCAGTAGCATAACTATAATTAAAGCTGAGAGCAAAACAGCGCTCTCGCCAAAGGTATCAAATGCCCTGTAATCGAGTATCATTCCGGCAACAATGTTCGTAGCACCTGTTTCAGCAAGGCCCTCTTCAATATATCTCTCGCTAACTTCGTTGTTCGTCGGGTTATCTGGGTTTCCAAACTCTGGCAAAAACGAAACTGTTATAAGAAGCACTATAATAACTACAAAACAGATAACAAAACTCGCCGCTGTATATATGCCGTTAAATAGCTCGTTTGCCTTACTGTCATGCCAGTTTAAATACCGCTCTTTGACTGTTTTTTCTTTGTGTGTACTCTCTCTTCGCTCTTTTTTAGGAGGACTTTTCGTACTGAGAGTAAACTCACCATATGCAAACGATTTTATATATGAGATAAACTTATTTTTCATCTTCTCGCTCCTCGTCCGCATCTTTTAGCTGTTTTATCTTTTGAAGCGTTATAAAGAAAAGAGTACTTGTTATACCTGCGCCCACTGCCGCCTCTGTTATAGCAAGGTCGGGAGCTCCGAGCAGAAACCAGATAATGCTGACGATAAGACTGTACGACATAAATATAACAACGCTCGCAAGAAGATTTTTAGTCAGTGAAACCGCAATAGCACAGACAAGTAGAAATGTGAGCAAAACCGTCTCAAATATCATCATTATAAACAACCTCCACTTCATCTGTAATATCATCGTTTGCAATTATCTCTGTCTTTGCAAGAAAGTGGGATGAAACAGGATTTGCAAACCACAAAAACAAAACAACGAGCATAAGCTTAATTGTGAGGATATTAAGCCCGTTTCCAACTATAATCCCCGCTATAATTAGTACCGCCCCAATTGTATCGGTGAGTGCTCCGACCTGCATTCGATTTAATATAAAGCTAAACCGAAAGTTTCCAATAAGCGAAACAGTCAGCATAAATATGCCTGTTATCATAAGCAGCGCGGTTATTATAAATCTTACCGTTTCCATAAAATCACCTATCAATCTTTTTTCTTTAGATTCTCAAAATCGTGCGACTTATCCTTCTTATGGCTGCGAAGGTATGCTTTGCAAACTATCATAACCGTTACAAACGATAGCATCGCATAAATCATAATCACATCAACAACATAATGATTACCATCCATCGCGGCGATTATGGCAATTATCAATATAACAATTGTGCTAATACTGTTAACTGCAAGAATTCTATCGAAAAACGTGGGGCCCACTACTGAACGAAAGAGATATCCAAACATCAAAAGCGCAAGGAAAATCATCGAGCCGAAGTAGAGCATCGAATACATATCATTTATCATTTTTACCCTCCATATCAGAAAGTAGCCTTACGAAAATCGAGTTTTCTATCCCCTCAAGCATCGTGTAATCTATCCCGTGAACACAAAAAACATCTCCTTCGATATTCACCGTTATCGTACCTGGCGTTAGTGTTATTGAGTTTGCGAGCATCATCTTTGAAAAGTCGCTTTTGAGCGGCACTCTAAAGAATTTTATCTGCGGCTGAATTTCTATATCTTTCGCTAAGGTAAACTTCACCACTTGTATGCTTGATTTTATAATCTCAACTAACAATACTCCGAGATATATCATCCCTTTAAAAAGATTTTTAAAAGATATCCTGCTGCCATTATCCTCTTCTAAATACTTTTTTGAAAACAACTTTATTGCAACACTAATAATAATTCCGATAACAGCTATCTCAACTGTAATCTTTCCGTTTAGCGTAATCCATAATAAAAATAGTAAAACTACCATATCTCTTTGTCCTATTCTTTCATTTAATACTTCCTATATTAATATGTTACTACTCTTAAAGCAGATTTACAAGGGTGATTTGCAAAGGTAGACAAAAAAAAATCACAATATTTTAACATCTGCATAAACTGGTCGTTTATTTCTATTTTTTTGTTGCAACCTTCACACTTTATCGCCAATTCGTTATCAATTTTTATATATTTTCACCTTGCCACTTGATAGTAAACTGTAAACTCATTAAAAATTAGTGCAGATTAAACTATCCAAGCTTTTTAAACAAATCTAAACTGTAATAAATAACTAAATTTAAACTTTATTATTTATAGAAACGGATTTTGAAAAATTGATAAAGAACCTATATAATGCAGATGAGGTGATAATTATGCAAAGTAAAAAAGTATACAATATTGTTGTAATAGGATTGTTTGTAGCTATATGTTTTATAACTAACTATATTTCAATTCCCGTTGCAACCAGCAGAATACATTTCGGAAACATCTTCTGCGTCCTTGCGGGACTGCTACTCGGTCCTCTTCGCGGTGGTATTGCCGCTGGTTTTGGAGCATTTATCTTCGATTTAACCTTCCCAGCCTATGCCGCAGAAGCGCCTATAACGCTTGTATTTAAGTTTATGCTTGCTTTCGTCGTCGGCTTGATTGCTTACAGTGGTGGCAAAATGGCACAAAACAAGGTTTTCAATACCATAGCAGCTATTGCTGGAAGCTTTACCTATATTGTTTTGTATCTGTCTAAAAGTCTTGTATTTGACTTATTTCTATACGATGCCGAGATGGGGACAGCTATTGTTAATATAATAGAAAAAGGAATTGCTTCCTCTATCAATGCAGTATTGGCGGTTATCGTTTCTATGATTCTCTATCCGCTATTCTACACAGCCCTTAAAAAAAGCGGAGCGATACAAAAATTGCATTAGGCAATACCCACAGAATATTTATAGAACTTTAAAAAGTCGCCTTACGGCGGCTTTTTTTGTGTCAAATTCTCCTTAAACTAAATAATATAAATAAAAGAAACTTATAGGAGAGCTCAATATGAACAAACTAAAATTTTTTCTCGGAGCAAATTCGCCTTATGGCTTTACTTCATATTTCGATTTAGTCATGAATAATAAAGAAAGAAACTATCTAATAAAGGGTGGTCCCGGTACTGGAAAAAGCACCTTTATGAAAAAAATCAGCTCCCTCTACCCTGCTGAGGAAATATACTGCAGTAGCGATACCAATTCGCTCGATGGACTTATTTTCAGTGATAAAGACGCCTTCATCTGCGACGCAACTGCACCGCATGTTTTAGAGCCTATCTATCCTGGAGCACGTGACGAAATAGTAAATTTTGGCATTTCTTTTGATATAAATAAACTAAAGGTGAACAAAGATGCTATAAAAACCCTCACCGACAAAAACAAAGAATTGCATCTTCGTGCCACAAAATATTTAACAGCGGTAGGTACTCTCACAAGTCAATCTGAGAGAATAGCCTCCCTGCTTTACGACGAAGAAAAACAACAAAAAGCTATAAAAAAGCTCATTTCAGATAAACTTCCAAAATCCGAGGGTGTCGGCACCGAAAACGTCCGCCTACTCTCTGCTGTAACTGCACAGGGTATCACCTTCTATTCCGAAACAATAACCGAGCTCGCAAGCGATATAGTGCGAATTGAAGACGAATACGGCTACTGCTCAAAGCTAGTTCTTTCAGCTGTCCGCAAAGAGGCACTCGCACGAGGACTTGATATCTATACCTGCTACTGCTCGATTGCGCCATTTTTAAAGGTCGAGCATATAATCATTCCAGAACTTTCACTCGCATTTGTTACCTCAAATCGTTTCCATAAATTCACGGGTGATGTTTCAAAAAACATAAACTCACTTCGTTTTTATAACAAAGAGGTATTAAAAAGCAACAAGCAGAAGCTAAGCTTTAGCAAAAATACTATCAAAACACTCTTAGAGCAGACTGCAACAACTATTCATGAAGCAAAACAAGTTCACGACCTGCTTGAAGAGTTTTACATCGAAGCTGTCGACTTTTCAAAAACAGATACTCTACTATCCGATTTTCAGTGCTCATTAGAAGACTTATAAAGTTTTAGCTTTAATTTAGATACAAAAAAATGGTTGTGATAACACAACCATTTTTATTATTTCACAACCGCAATAGGTTGCTTTAATTTTAATATTTTGCTCCATCGTTTATTTAGGAATTTTATAGTAGGCCCAGATGTCAAAGCTGGTATAAACAGCCCTATAACGGTGCCGATACCTGCCACCCCACCGAGCAACATACCAAAGACAAACGCAACCGCATAAAAGATAAGCTGAGCTATATTAAAAGGCTTGTTTATCTTCACGCTTAAAAAATATTCAACTCCATCAACAGGTCCGCCGCCAAAATCGAGCGATATATAAAGACCTATGAAAAAACCGAGCAGTGCAAGACCAATTATGCATATAATAAGCCCTGATATAAAGGTAATTTCAATTCCAAACGACTGGAGTATCGGGAGGAAAATATCAATTGCAACGCCAGAGAAAGCAGTATTTGCTATTGTTGCAGTGTAAATATACTTTCTGCCAAAAATCAGAAGAAATAAAATTAGAGAAGAATTAAATACAGTCATTCCAGTGCCGACCGAAATACCAAGCACATCAGATATCGCTGTAATAAACAGGGTTACTGGATCGGTACCGACGTTGCCCAGTAGCATAAGCGCCACTGATAGTCCTATACCAATTGAAGAAATAATAGATATGATGCTTTTCTTCACCCAGTCTGAAAAAGGCTCTCTACCATAGATTAAACGGGTAAATTCTCTCACGCTAAAACCTCACCAAGAAAGCTCTCACCTGCAATTTTAGCATCAACTGAGAGATACTCTGCAATTGTTGCCGCAATATCTGCAAAGCTTGCTCTTGTGCCGAGATTAACTCCAGCTTTAATTTTATCTCCAAATATAACCATCGGTACATACTCTCTTGAATGGTCGGTACTCGGTGTAGCTGGGTCACAACCGTGGTCAGCTGTTATAATAACGATATCATCAGGACGAAGCGCCTTCTTAAACTCGATTAAATCAGCGTCAAACTCAGTTGCACAAGCTGCATAACCATCAACATCGTTTCTATGTCCATACACCATATCAAAGTCAACGAGGTTCACAAAGCAAAGACCGTTCCAGTCTTTTTTTGCGTAGGCTGTCGCCTTTTGCATACCATCGTGGTTGCTCTCGTTACGAACATACTCAGATATACCGATACCTGCAAATATGTCGTTGATTTTGCCAACTCCGATTGAAGCAAGTCCCGCATCTTTTATATAGTCAAGCACTGTTTTTGATGGTGGTAAGAGCGAGTAGTCGTGGCGGTTAGCGGTTCTCTTAAAGCTTCCCTCTTCACCGACAAACGGTCTTGCGATAACTCGTCCAACACCGTGTTTGCCCTCTAGTTGCTCCCTTGCGATTTCACAGTATTTATAAAGCTCTGCAACTGGCACAAGGTCCTCGTGAGCTGCTATCTGGAAAACGCTGTCAGCAGATGTGTAGACTATCAAATCGCCTGTTTTCATATGGTGCGGACCATAGTCATCAAGGACTTTCGTTCCGCTGTATGGCATATTGCAGACAACACCTCTGCCAACAGCCTCGCTAAACTTCTTTATAACATCTTCAGGAAAACCGTTTGGATATGTTGGCAATGCATCTTCTGAAACAATTCCCGCAATCTCCCAGTGGCCGATAGTAGTGTCTTTACCCATACTCTTCTCAGAAAGACGAGCAAAACTCCCCATAGGATTTGCAACAGCACCAGGGGCTGAAACACCATCGATATTAAATAGGCCAAGTGCGGTCATTTCAGGCATACTGAATTTCTCACTTTTCGCAATAGCGCCAAGAGTATCGCTTCCTACATCGCCGAATTTATCGGCATCAGGCATTTCGCCCATTCCAAAACTATCTAGTACAATAATAAATGCTCTTTTACTCATATTACACCTCATAAATTGTTAAAATACAAACATTTATTATTATAATAACATTTTAAATAAAATAGTCAATGATTATTGACAAAATAAAAAAAATATTATATTATATTAAAGCAAGATTTTGCCGACACAACTCGCCGCTGTGGTGGAATCGGCAGACACAAGGGACTTAAAATCCCTCGATAGTAATATCGTACCGGTTCAAGTCCGGTCAGCGGCACCATCAAAAAACCGACCTATT
>CAYJJJ010000037.1:0-16051 GCA_964370465.1 uncultured Oscillospiraceae bacterium | reverse complement strand
TAATAACACCACTAATGAGCTACTTTGCAGTTATAGTTGTTGTTGCACAGAAGTACGATAAAAAAGCGGGAATAGGCACACTAACAGCAACAATGCTACCATATAGTATCGCGTTCCTCGTTTCATGGACAATTCTAATGATAGTTTGGTTACTTGCTGGAATTCCAATAGGTATAGATACTGGTTTATTCTATCCTGCAGTTTAAAGGAGAGATAGATGGGTGCAATTAATAATAAGGATTTGCTTCAAAGATTTTTAGAGTATATTGCTATTGACAGCGAAACAGGCGATGAGCTAAATATGGCAATCCGACTTAAAGAGGATTTTCTATCGCTTGGTTGCGAAGTTTATACCGATGATATAAAAGAAGTTGCAAAAACAAGCGGTTTTAATGTCTATGCAACGCTTAAAGGCGATGAGGGTGCAGAGCCTATAATCTTTAATTCGCATATGGACACTGTCGTTCCGGGATTATCTATAAAGGCGACTGTTTGCGATGATGGTTTTGTTCGAAGCGACGGTACAACTATACTCGGAGGGGACGATAAAGCTGGAATTGCCGCTATAGTTGAGGCGATGAAGGCGGTGTCGGATATTCCGCACAGAACTATTGAAGCTGTTATAACTGTAAGAGAAGAGAGCGGAATGTTTGGCTCTAAAAATTTAGAATACAGCCGACTAAAATCTAAAAAAGCAGTTGTTCTCGACTCGTCAGGTGGCCCTTATGATATCATAGTTGGAGCGCCCGGACAAAACAAAATATCAGTTTCGATAATAGGCAAAAAAGCACACGCTGGAGTAGCGCCGGAAGAAGGAATAAGCGCTATTCAAGTTGCGGCAGATGCTGTTTCGAAGATGAAACTGCTTCGAGTTGACGAGGAAACGACCTGTAATATTGGTACCTTTAAATCGGAGGGACCGACAAATATAGTCACAGAGAGAACCGAGCTTGTCTTAGAGGTGCGAAGCAGAAATACCGAAAAACTTATAGCGCACACAAAGCATCTGACCGACTGTATTGAGAGCTCCTGTGAAAAGTTTGGAGCAAAATGCGAGATAGATGTTGCTACAAGCTACCTCGGCTATCATCTATCCGATGATAATCCGCTTGTGAAAATGGTGTTTGATGCCACAGAGAAACTCGGTCTCGGCGCAAAGACTAAAATGAGCGGCGGCGGTAGTGATGCTAATATTTTTAATCAGAAGGGCATTGAAGCTGTAAATTTAGGGGTTGGAATGCAAAAAGCCCACACGACTGATGAACAGCTCTGCATTAAAGATATGGAAGACGCAGCGGCTGTCTGCCTTGAGATTATGAAAATTTAATAGCAATAAAAAAACAGTGACCTATTGAGTTAGAATTAATCTAACAATTAAGGTCACTGTTTTTGTTTAGAAGTTGAAAAATGGTATCCCCGCATATTCTTTGGGCATAGGGTTTTCGTAGTCTATCCACCCTAAATCGCGAATTAAGTATGAGAGTTCATTTGGGAATAGAAATTTGTTTAAATATAAAATAAAATGTGTTTCGTTAAATCTGCCTCTTTTTTTAACGATTTTCTTAGCATCAACGCTATTTATAAGCCAATCATTTGCGAAAGTATTGCAATAATGCTCTAAGTTGTTTGCAACTTTTTCTGGAACAGCGTATAAATATCGATTATTATCAGCGCTTAAAATTACTTCTTTCAATAAAACACCTGCTCTACCCCTTTTTCCTGTTCACAGCATAAAGGATAAAAGCACCCATGGTTGCGACTGCAAAAATCGTTCCGATTCCCGGCATATTAAATCGAGTGCCGATAGATGCTTCTGAAAAGATGCCTGCTAAAACCGTTGTAACTACCGCTAAAATTGTCATTATCATTTTTTATAACCAATCCTTCTTAAACATAACTGCAATTGCCGCAATAGTTGAAACAACTGCTATTCCCATAACTATAAAAAATCCAACTGGGCTGTTTTGGAAAGGTAGGTTGAAGTTCATACCCCAAATAGATGAAAATAGCGTTGGAATAGAGATAATAATGGTAATTGAGGTGAGCACCTTCATCACCATATTTAGATTATTTGAGATAATTGAAGCGAAAGCATCCATCGAGCTTGTCATAATATCACGATAAATATTACACATCTCAATAGCCTGCTTATTCTCGACCATAACGTCCTCTAAAAGGTCGGTATCGTCGGGGAAATTTGATACAAAGCTCATGCGAAGAAGTCGCTCGTGCACCGCTTCGTTACCTTTAAGAGAGGTTGAGAAGAATACAAGCGACTTCTCAAGCCCCATCATAAGGATAAGATCTTTGTTTTTCATCGTCTTGTGCAGTTGCGCCTCTATGCGATTGCTCTGTTTATCGACCTGTCGCAGATAAAAGAGGAATAGGAGAGCGTTTCTATATAGCAGTTGCAAGGTCATTCGGTTAAACTTTTTAGTTGAGAAGTTTTTAACTGCGCCGTCTGCAAAACTTCTTGCGAGCGGTGTTTCAGTTGAACAGACGGTCACGATATAATCGTCTGTAAGGATAATGCCAAATGGCAGAGTTGAATAAGAATAGCTGTTACCATCTGTTTCGATAACAGGGGTATCGACAACGATTAGAGTGTTTGTATCCTCAACATCAATACGGCTGCGCTCCTCTTCGTCAAGAGCCGCTTTTAGCATATCCATATCGATAGTTGTCTGTTTTGAGACGAGGTCGAGCTCTGCGGCTTCGGGGGAGCTTAGATGTATCCAACATCCAGGCGCCATAGCATCGAGTTTGTTTATTTTACCGTCGTCTGTCATAAAAATTGAAATCATATTTCACCGACTTTCCGCCGGCTTTTATCTATGGCCGGCTTTTTTTGTTATTCTACTTGTCCCAGGGTCGCCGTCCATAAAATCACTTCCTTAAATAATAAAATTCTCTTTTGGCAGTTCTTTGAGTTTAGGTTTTTTTCGTGGTACTCGCAGCAGCGGGTCATAAACAAATTTTTTGCAGTGGTAATCTTTATATACAATACCTTTTTGCTTGCAAAGTACCATCTTGCCATCCTTTGCAGCAGACCCACGCTCACAATAACTGCAAGAGGGCTCTATATTTTTGCCGAAAAATTTGTTTTTCACCTAATCACCGCCTTACTATTTATTTTATCAAATTTCAGCGGTTTTTACCAGTGTTTTTTTCAACCTTCATAACGGTTGTGAGCATTAGCAGAATAAACATAACAGCAGATGCAAATGAGAGAGAAGTAATTGAAGGGGCAGTTTTACCGATATTTGAAAAAACCTCAGACGGTATCGGGGTGATAGAAAGCAAAAGATAGCAAATAGATGAGGAAATAACAGCGTGGAGTAGTCGGACAATAATAAGTTTTGCAAGGCATATTTTAAGGTTTCCACAGAGAAACTTTGCCTGCATAAGTATACTTGCCGATGAAAATGATAGCCCAGCACTTATAGAGATAAGCGCTAAATTGAGGGGGAGGTTTTGTGATACAAACGAAGCGCCACTCGTGATTTCTAAAAAAAGCGATATTAAAGCATAGCTTTCGGTATTAAGGTTTAGTAGATGGTGGGCTGTATTTAGTATTGCCCCGAAGAATATGATAAACCCAGTCATGGTTATAACAGCACTGCTACAAGAACTCACCGATGAAACAAACCTATCAACTGCACTGGATGATTTAATAGTATGATGTCGCTTTGACTCGCCTTTTTTAAGCATTAAAATAGGAAGTATAAGCGAGGCTATCGTATGTGAACTAAATAGGATAAAGCCAATAACTGAGCTGTTGTAAAAAGAAAGACCAATACCTGTTATGATAAAAGCAGGACCTGCCGATATAAAAAAAGGCAGAAGCTCTGCCGCTCGCATTTTTGTTATCTCGCCGTTTTCGCCCATCTCGAAAAGTAGTTTCGCGCCACTTGGGTATCCGCCTATAAGGGATATAAAAAAAGAGAGAAACTCACTCTTGCTCATCTTGAATATTCCAGCGAAAAAGCTCGGAACAGCTTTTTTTAACATTGCAAAGAAGTTTGTATTAACAATAAAAGTTGAAAATACAATAAAGGTAAAAAGGCTTGGAATAACAACGGAAACGCTTAAAATAAGTCCGTTTGTAACCCCTTCTCGGAAAAGAGTTCCATAGCAAAGAAGAAGATATATGCAGAAAATAAACAGAAAAATTTTTGCTGTGCTTTTTAAAGTTGCCATAACTTATCACCCGCCTTTTAAAGTTTACGGATAACTAAGAGCTTTTATGCGTATATATAAACGGGTGATAAAAATGAAAAAAAGAAAGATTACACTTGAAAACAACAAACGCAATTTCCTCGGAAATATTCTAAATAACTATGAAATACATCTAAGCGAAGATAAAGAGGCGATAGTTGAGGGGTATGAGGGTCTTTTAGAGCTCTCGCCTGAAATTATAAAGATAAGTTGCAAAGGGGCTTTTATAACATTTATCGGCAAAGATTTATTAGTCGATTTTTTGGCAGTTGATGGTTGCGTTATAAAAGGTGTTATAAGCGAGGTGTTAATTGCGGGTAGAGAGCGATGATGAATTTTTTATTTAGATTTTTTATAGGATATAAAACAGTCTTAGTGAGTGATGGAAATATTCTGCGGTTTGTAAACCTTGTTTCAGCGAGGGATATAAATATATTTGACTCATCACTTACCGATGAGTTTTACAGATTTTCACTTCTAACAAAGGACTATAAAAAAATTCTGCCACTTCTCCAAAAGAGCGGGTGCACAATTAGTCTTATAGAGAAAAAAGGTTTTCCATATATTTTAGCGCCAATTTTGAAGCGCAAAGGGCTTGTTTTTGGGGTGTTCGTTTTTGCAATACTACTTTTTATTTCCACTTTTTTTATCTGGGATATAGAAATAAACGGTACCGAGAGGGTGGAGGAGCAGATTGTTTTGGATATTCTAGCTGAGAGCGAAGTGGGTATTGGAAGCTTGAAATCGGCGATAAATTTTGAAGAACTGCAACTAAAAATAGCACTTGGCAATGAGGATATATCGGTTGTGGGTATTACAACTATCGGCACAAAGCTTGTTATTACTATAAAAGAGAGTGTGCAGAAACCTGAGAGTCTTGACGATGAAACACCGGCGAATTTAATTGCTTCACACAGTGGCACTATCGTCTATCTTGAAATTTTAAACGGAACTCGAGAGGTAGCGGTTGGGGATAGCGTTGACAAGGGCGATCTGCTCGTTTCGGGCATCTATTTTGACAAAGGTGGTAATACTACATTTAGGCGTGCGGAGGGTGAAGTGATAGCGCAGACGGTGCGTGAAGTGGAAACAAGGGTGCCTCTAACGGTTACGAAAAGGGAATATTTAGAGGAGAGCATAAAATATTCGCTCGAAATTGGAGGGTTAGAACTGCCGCTGTACTTCACTTTTTTTATAGATTATGAAAACTGCGAAATAATAAATGAGCCGTCTGAAAATTCTTTTTTAGGGGTATCTGTAACAAAAAAAACTTTTAAACTTTTCTCTGATATAGAGTATACTATATCAGAGGAGGAGGCGACTGAAACGTTATACCAAAAGAATATGGAGCAACTGCAGTCGCTTATAGGGGACGCCGTAATAATAGAGCGAGAAGAAGAAATATATAAAGATGGTGATGAACTTGTTTTAAAGGGCAGGTATATTTGTCATGAGAATATAGCGCAAACTCGTGAATTTTTCATTAATAACTCAACAAATTATTGAATTTCCATATAATTAATGGTATAATTTTGGTATAAATGCAAAGGACGGTATTTAATGACAACACGGAGTATTTCGTTCGATAGAATTGAAGATATTCTCACGCTGTTTGGGAACTTCGATGAAAACATAAAACTAATTGAGAAGTCGTTTTCGGTGAGCATTGTGAGCCGTGGCGGAGAGGTGACTATTACAGGAGATGTAGCTTCTGTCAACAAGGCATTTGAAGCGGTGAGTCAAATTCTATCAATTATTGGCAGTGGAGAGATACTAACCGATCAGTCGGTTAGATATATAATTTCACTAATTGAGCAGGGAAGTGGCGAGACTATAAAAGATGTGCAAAGCAGTGCTATCTGCATATCGGCAAAAGGAAAACCAGTTAAGCCGAAAACTTTAGGGCAGAAAAACTATATCAAAGCAATCTCTGAGAATATTGTAACGTTTGGAGTGGGACCTGCGGGAACGGGAAAAACCTATCTTGCAGTGGCAATGGCAGTAGCTTCATTTCGAGCGGGGGATGTTTCAAGGATAATTCTAACAAGACCTGCAGTTGAGGCGGGAGAGCATCTTGGATTTTTGCCGGGAGACTTGCAAAATAAAGTGGATCCTTATCTGCGACCTCTCTACGATGCGCTCTTTGAGATGCTCGGCAGTGAGAATTTCACAAAGTATTTAGAGCGGGGAACTATCGAGGTAGCGCCTCTTGCATATATGCGAGGTCGAACTCTTGACGACTCGTTTATAATACTCGATGAAGCGCAGAACACAACAAGAGAGCAGATGAAGATGTTTTTAACAAGGCTTGGCTTTGGTGCAAAGGCAGTTATAACAGGCGATGATACTCAAATAGATCTCGGGGATAACAAAAAGAGTGGACTATTAGAGGCAGTGAGGGTTTTGTCAAATGTTGAGGAGATAAAGGTAGTGCGGCTTTCTGCAAAGGATGTCGTTCGACATAGAGTGGTTCAGAGGATTATAAACGCATACGAGAAAAGTTATAAATGACAAGGAGAAAAGTGAAGTGAAAGCGACCAAGGTAATCATTACAAACAGACAAAGTGAGATAAAGCTCCCGTCGGGACTGCGTATGTTAGTGCGTCGATGTTGTAATGCGGTTTTAAAATACGAGGGAATTAATGAAGAAGCTGAGGTGAGTGTTTCTTTTGTTGACAACAAAGAGATAAAAGAGCTCAATGGCAAGTTTAGAAATAAGCCGACCGAAACTGATGTTCTCTCATTCCCACTAAGACAAGAAGACGGCGAATTTGATGTGAATCATGAGGATAGCAGAATTCTGCTCGGCGATATAGTTATAAGCGCTGAGAAGGCAATGTCGCAGGCGGAAGCTTATGGGCATACCTTACAGCGTGAGGTAGCCTATCTAACTGTTCATTCTATGTTGCACCTTTTGGGATACGACCATGAAAAAGGTGGGCTTGAGCTTGTTAAGATGCGTGAAAAGGAAGAGAGCGTATTAATGGGGCTCGGGCTTCCAAGAAGTGAGAGTTATGTTTTTGAGTAGAAAAACGCTGCCAGACGGCAGCATTTTTTCTCGTTTAAGATTTGGAGTGTGTAAATGCAAAAATCAGCTTTTATAGCAATAGTCGGCAGACCTAATGCCGGAAAATCATCCCTTTTGAATAAAATAATGGGTGAGAAGATAGCGATAGTTTCGGCAAAACCGCAGACAACGCGAAATAGAATAACAGGTGTGCTAACTGAAGGGGAAACCCAGCTTGTCTTTATCGACACGCCAGGACATCATAGAGCGCGAACAAAGCTTGGCACCGAGATGGTCAAAGCGGTTTCGCAGTCTATTTTCGATGTCGATTGTGCGGTGCTTGTGGTAGATGCAAAACAGCGAAGTGATGAGCAACTTATGTCACTTGTTGAAAACGTTAAAAAGGCGGATATTCCGCTCTATTTAGCCATTAACAAAATAGATTTGTTCCGCAACAAAGAGGAGATATTAGAGGTTATTGCAAGCTATAAGGACTTGTATCCTTTTGAGAGAGTTGTGCCAATTAGTGCGCTAAATGGCGATGGGGTTGACCTGCTCCTTGAAATATTGATGGATAGCGCTGATGAGTCGCCGCACTTTTTCCCAGAGGACACCCTAACCGACCAGCCTGAAAAGGTTATAGTTGCTGAGATGGTGCGTGAGAAAATTCTAAACCTTATGGAAAAGGAAGTTCCGCACGGAGTTGCGGTTGTTGTTGAGAGCCAGAAAGAGCGTGCAAACGGTATTCTCGATATCGATGTTTTAATCCTATGTGAGAAGAAAAATCACAAGGGTATGATTATCGGCAAAAACGGTTCTATGCTCAAAAAAATTGCCTCACAGGCAAGAATTGAGGCGGAGAGCTTTTTTGAGACAAAAATCAATATGAAATGCTGGGTAAAAGTTAAAGAGGATTGGCGAAATAAAGAGGGGTTAATCTCGCAGTTTGGGCTTTCAAGTAACTAAAATATAACCTAGCAAAAATATACAAATAAATAATTTTTATTTTCTATTTTTTTCCGATAATATTCTACCATTTATTGAGTTAAAATAACTACAAGAGGTGGATATTATGAAAAATATGGAGAGCTATTTAAAATTTCTAAGCGATGGCAAAATCGGCAGTTATCTTGAGTATTTAAGGCTTGAGAACCTGCTTTCGGGGGACGATAATGCACCGAACATTGAAGGGGATAGTGATAGGGAGGAAAGCGATATCAGGCGATCTGATATTAACTATCCTGACTGAGTCGAAGGAAACTATTAAAGCTTATTTTAAAAATGCAAAGACGGTTAAAGGGCGTGCTCAAACAAGCTCTTTGCTTCTCTGCTATTCAACATTTGAACTCTTTTACTACAAGGGCAGATACACTGTTAACGACGCTTTTGTAATAGAAGAGTTTAAAGCGCTTCGCTACGATGTTTTAAACTTAGCGCTCGGTAGTTATTTTGCAGCACTCGCAACTCAGTTTTCGCAAGGCGAGCGGAGCGGTGAGCTGTTAAAACTGCTGCTAAACTCTCTGCATTTTTTATGCAAAGGCAAAGACCCTAAAATAATAAAATCAATATTTGAGCTTCGTGCAGCTTCCCTTGCGGGGTTTATGCCTGATATCGTCAGTTGCGCTGGGTGCGGTGAATATACCGACACGAAGTTTTATTTTGATTTTAAAAGAAGTTCTTTTTTTTGTACAAAATGCAGCGAAAAAGAGAGCAATATATCGAAAAACGTTATAGAAACGGTGAGGTTTATTATTTTTAGCGACCTTAAAACCACACTTTCAGTAAAAGCGTCAGATGAGCTTCGCGATGCTCTGTCGGCATTTTCGGAGAGTCTTATTGTCAGCATTGACGAGATTGATTATAAACAACTGACATACTATCACAACCTACGGAGGACAACCGATGAATTTCTACTTAAAAAACCTTGAGTTTCCAAAGGTTTTGGAAATACTTTCTTCATTTGCTGTTTTGCAAAGAACAAAAGAAGAGATAGAGAAAATTTCACCGAGCGGTGACTATCACAGAGCAGAGCAGGAGCTATCTAAAACAAAAGAGGCGTTTGAAAGTCTGCTTAAATTTGGCAGTCCAAGGCTTCGAGCTGTCGGGGATATAGCGCCTATTATGCAGAGGGCGAATCAAGGTGGAATGTTATCATTTGAAGAGCTTTTGACGACAGCTGCATTTATTTCGGTAATGCGGGATTTGAAACGGTATTCAAACGATTTATCCGAAACCGATTATCTGCAAAACTATTTCAACATTTTGTATACAGACCCATACCTTATGCAGAAAATTCAGTCTGCTATTATATCAAATGAAGAGGTTGCAGACAATGCAAGCGATAATCTCTTTTCGATTAGAAGAAAAGTGAAATCTATCGAGGGAAAAATTCGTGAGCGACTAAATTATTATATAACTTCCTCCACCCTATCAAAGTACCTGCAAGAGAATATAATCACCCAGAGAAATGGGAGATTTGTAATACCTATTAAGGCGGAATACCGCTCATCTGTAAAGGGGATTGTGCACGATTCGTCAGGCAGTGGTGCAACTGTTTTTATCGAGCCAGATGAGATAGTTTCTGCAAACAACGATATAAGAGAGCTAAAAGGAGCGGAAGCCGAGGAGATTGAGAGGATAGTTCGTGAATTATCGGGCGAGGTTGCGGCTATAAGTCGTCAGCTTGTCGATGGTTTTGGGGCAGTTGTTTCGATAGATTTAGTTTTTGCCAAGGCAAAATATGCGGTTGCAATTGACGGGTATCCACCGATTTTAAATGAAGAGGGGATAGTCGACCTTAAAAAAGCAAGACACCCACTGCTGAAAAAAGGCGAGGTTGTGCCAGTAGATATAAGGGTTGGAGAGCAGTTTAAAACGCTTGTTATAACGGGACCTAATACTGGTGGTAAGACTGTTTCGCTAAAAACACTCGGCCTCCATTCTATTATGGCTGGCTGCGGACTATATCTCCCAGCGGAGGAAGGGAGCCGTGTTTGCGTATTTAAAAATATCCTCTCGGATATAGGGGACGAGCAGTCTATTGAGCAGAGCTTGTCGACCTTTTCAGGACATATGAAAGGGATAATTGAGATACTTAAAATAGCGGACAAACACTCGCTTGTCCTGCTCGATGAGCTCGGTGCAGGAACCGACCCTGCTGAGGGAGCGGCTCTTGCAGTCGAGCTACTTGAAACGCTTGCGAAAAGAGGGTGCAGAGTTGCTGCAACAACCCACTATGCCGAGATAAAATTATACGCCCTTGAGCACGATTATGTTGAGAATGCAAGCTGTGAATTTGATATTAAAACGCTCGCACCAACCTATAAACTGCTTATCGGAGTGCCCGGGAAGAGCAACGCCTTTGCTATTTCAAAGAGGCTTGGCCTTCCAGACGATATTATAGAAGCGGCGCAAAGTCATGTCGGGTCTGACGATAAGAGATTTGAAACAGTTATCACAGAGCTTCACCGCAAACAGGACGTTTTGGAGCGTGAGATACTTAATTCAAAGTCGCTCAAAGAAGAGGTTAAGCGAGTTCGTGCAGAGGCAGAGCGTGAAGTTAATAAAATTAGAAACGCTTCAGAGATAGAGCTTAAAAGGGCGAAAGCAGAGGCGCAAAAGATAGTAGAGAATGCAACTAAACAAGCGGAAGCGCTACTGCTCGAGATACAGGAAATACGAAAAATTAAAGAGTCGGGTGGACTTTCAAATAAGGGGATTGCGGCGCGGAGTTCAATTAAGTCGCAACTCAAAAAGCTCGATGATACGCTAAATCCAGTTGCGGAAAATATAGAGGAAGACGATGATTATATCCTCCCACGTCCGCTAAAAGTTGGAGATATCGTCTTTATTGCGGCATTTAAGAGCAAAGGTGAGGTCACAGCTGTTTTCAAAGATACCGTCGAGGTGCTTGCCGGCAACATGAAAACAAAAGTTGCAATTAAAGGGCTTCGCCTGCTTCTGGAGAAAAAACAAAAGCAGAAATCAGTTGTTAAGAGCTCAGTCAAAAAGATAAATAGAGATGCAACAAGCTCGGTCGATGTCCGTGGACTGTCTGCAGAAGAAGCGTTAATGGAAGTTGATAGCTTTATTGATAACTGCGTTTTATCCCACCTTGAAACGGTGACGATTATCCACGGTGTCGGGACAGGCGTTTTAAAGACTGCTATAAGGGCGCATCTTCGTCGCCATAAATCGGTTAAAAGTAGCAGACGAGGGCTTTATGGCGAGGGCGAAGATGGGGTTACTATAGTAGAGATTAAGTGATGCGAAAAAATGTGCAGGTTATAAAATGAGGGGAACAGATGGTCTTTGAACACGCTTTCAAAGACTTTATCGCATAGATGCAAAGCGGCAGAATGGAGAAATAAATGGCAGTTAATTTATTAGAGGGGAATCCAGCGAAACAGATAGTTAAATTTGCTATTCCGATGCTTATAGGCAACATATTTCAACAGCTTTATAATATGGTGGACAGCATAATTGTCGGTCAGTTTGCAGGCGCTGATGCCTTAGCGGCAGTCGGTAGTGTCTTTCCGACGATGTTTCTTCTGCTGTCTATAGCAATAGGGCTTACCACCGGAATTTCGATTATTTTAGCGCAGTATTTCGGGGCTGGAAAGTACACCGATTTGCGCAAGTCATTTGCAAATGCGATAATTCTAATTGCGGTTGTTTCGGTAGGGTTGTCGGTGATTGGTATAGTAGCAGTTGACCCGCTCTTAGTTGTCACAAATACCCCAGCAGAAACATTTGAAATGTCAAAGCAGTATTTAATTGTTATGTTTGGCGGTATGATTTTCACCTTTTATTTCAATGCATTCTCAGCGGTGCTCCGCTCAATTGGCGACAGCAAAACTCCGCTCTATTTTCTGATGATTGCAACGGTAATAAATATCGTGCTCGACCTTGTTTTTGTCCGCAGTTTCGGACTTGCGGCGATGGGTGTTGCGATTGCAACTATAATAGCACAAGCGGTTTCAGCAGTTCTTTGTATTATTTATATCTATTTTAAAGTGCCTGTTCTAAGACCGAGACCGGGCGACTTTAAAATAAAACCAGATGAGATAAAAAAGATGCTAAAGTACGGAATACCAACAGCTATCCAGAATTCGTTTGTTTCAATAGGTATGATTTTAGTGCAAGGACTTGTAAACAGCTTTGGAACAGTTTTTATGGCATCCTACACAGCGGCTACGAAAGTTGACGCATTCGCTATGATGCCACTACTAAACATTAGCCTTGCGATGAGCACCTTTACAGGGCAGAACATAGGCGTTGGGAATATAAAGAGGATAACGAAAGCGGTGAAGACTATTCTGCTCGGCGTTGTCGGTTTTACCGTCGTTATGGGTCTGCTTATTATGATGTTTGGACCAACGCTGATAACGATTTTCATCGACCCCACCGACCCAAATGCAGCGCAGATAATAGCTTATGGCACCGAGTTTTTGCAGACAGTTGCCTTTATGTATATCCTATTTGGAATAAGTCAGGCTCTGCTCGGGGTGCTTCGAGGAGCGGGGGACGTTAATTTCACACTTATATCCTCATCAACGGTAATTTTCGTCAGAGCGCCAGCCGCTTATATTTTAGCAGCAACTGCACTTGATTATAAGGGGGTATTCTATGCAGTAGGAATAGGCTGGCTCTCAGCTATGCTACTACACCTATTTCGCTATCTCAGCGGCGCTTGGAAGACAAAATCGGTGTTCGGGAAGAGTGCTGCTGTTCACAAAGATGTGGCAGACGAGAGTGAAAACGAAGGGTAGATTATTTATATTTTGCGGAGCAAAATATAAAAGGTAATAACTAATAGCTAATAGTGAATAGGTATGGTATCGCCTTTCGGCGATAATCTATATAAATCGTTTTGCGAGCAAAACTCTATACTTCTTCACTCTTCACTATTACCTTTTCAATAATATAAATAACACTTCGTGTTATTTATATACCCTCTACCGTGAAATTTTACTGTGCTACCATATTGCAACTGATATTTGACAAATAGGTGGTGGCTTTCATCGTGAATATTGGATAAAATGAGAGCATGAAAGGAGGTGCTAATATGGGACCGATAAATGAAACTCCTGCAACAATCTTGATAGTGATATGGGTAATATTAGCGATTTTATTTATCTGTTTTATGATTCTTGTAGTGCGAGTATTGTTGAAATATCTAAGGACAAAAGATATTAGACAGGAAAAGTCTATGATAAAGAAATCACTTGGTGAAATTTTGAAACAGCATCGTGTGTCTTCTAAAATGAGCCAAGAATTCGTTGCTGAAGCTGTCGGTGTTAGCAGACAAGCAGTATCAAAGTGGGAAACCGGAGCGGCAGACCCAAGTACATCTAACTTGATAGCTATTGCAAAATTGTTTGGTATTTCTGCGGATGAATTGATAAAGCAAGTCCAATAACTATTATGAGCATATAATACAAAACCAAGCTAACACTTAAAGTTAAGTGTTAGCTTGGTTTTTTGTAACTGAATATTAATAAATCTGTTTTTAATGCAGATGCCTTGCTATGAGAGATAAACCGAATAGCTGTTTTTTCCGGCTTTCTTAACGGTATACATAGCGTCTTTTGCCATCTGTAGCAGTTCTGTGCAACCAAGTTTATCGTTTGAGAAAGCTATTCCAACGCTTGCGGAGATGCCAATTGTGCGCATCCCCTCAGTAAAGGTTAAATTCAGCTTTTTGCATATTTCATCTGCCTTTGAGAGAAGCCTGTCGCGACTGACTATATCTTTTATGAGTATGCAGAATGTGTCCCCCGAAACTCTGCCGCAGAGATCGGAGTGACGAAAGGTTTTTTTAATGATTGAAGAAACAGTAGATAGAACTTTATCGCCATATTCTCTGCCGAAAGTGTTGTTTACCGACTGGAAATTATCAAGATCTAAGAGGATAACCCCATGGAGCTTGCCGTTGTTTTTTATCTCGCCGAGAAACTTGTCTGCCTCACGCACAAACACTTCTTTTTTATAAAATCCAGTGAGTAAATCGCGCTCTTCGCCGTATTTGAAAATCTTCTCAGACTCCATATCTCTGTGGCAGTCCTCAAGAGAAATGAAACCGTGAACTTCAAAGCTTTGTGGGTCGAGGTAAGCATAGAGCTTGCACTTCTGCCAACGATATCTGCCGTCGGGAGAATACTGTCTGAAATGAGAAACAAATTCTTTTTTGCGTTTTGAAAAGTCAAAAAGAACATTTTTTAAGCCAAATATCTCAAGAAAAGAAACTATATCTTCTGCAAGGATGTGTTTTTTAGCAAATTCCAAGAGCATATCACTATAGCCGACTTCAGGAGTTAAGCGGTTCGTTATAAACCAATCCTCATTGATACGGAAAAACTTGTTCTTTGAGAAGTTTATCTCATGAACAACCACTGCTGGATTGCTTTGATAAAAGGTAAAAAGCTCACGCATATTGCGAGCCTCTTCGCTTATTGCAACAAGCTCGGTAACATCTCTGTGATATATTCTGATAATTAAATCTTTGTTTTCAAGATTCGTAAATATCTTGACGATAGATTCTATCCAAACAGGGGCGGAACAGCTTTCATCATCACACCCTTTAAATTTAAATGTAAATCTACGAAGCCCATCATTATAGAGTTTTTCAATGTTCTTTTTGTCTAAATTATCGGTGATGATTTTTTTCTGCTCATCAGTAGCACTGCTTTTAGCGAGTGTTTTAATATATGACTTATAGCTCATCCCATTATCGAAAGTGCTGTTTAGAATATCTTTTGCATATACAACAGTATCTTTACTTATATTTGCTTCACAGATAAACTCCCTATCAATGACAAGGTTTCTTGCATATTCGTTTTCAAGTAATGCCCAGAGATCATCATTTTCATGGATGATAGTGCCGACAGCATAGATTGATTTACCGCTATCATCAAATATATTTGCAAAATAAATGTTAACCAAAACTTGTTTGCCATTTAAAATAAAAGTTATCTTCTGTGAAATAGATGACTCTCCGTTTTGAATTCTTTTAAAAATATTTAAAAAAGTTTCTTCATCGGTTGAGTGAACAAGCCCTTTTTCTATAAAGGAAGTAGGTCCCATTTTTAGAACATCGGGTATTTGGTAAATCCTTGTAAGCCCACCATGCAGGGTTATCTCGTTTGTTTTTGGGTCGAAAATAATTATATTTGCACGTGCGATATCAACAGTTAAGTTGAACAACTTATCGAAATATGCAAGGCGCTCTTCGAGTCGAAACTGCTTTGCTTTGTTATCGCTTATAGCTGTATTTGGTGCAGAGGTGTGGAAGTGGTAGAGTGAAAATTGCTCGTTTTCATATCTGCATATAGCTGTTATGCGGAGTTTTTGCGTTGCGTTATTCTCTGAACTTAGCTCGACAAACCCCGAAACCAAATAATCAGTATCGGAAATTTTACGAACATCATAATTGTTGCTTATAACGGTTCTGTCAGCTAAAAGTGAAATGGCAAAATCAGATAAATTATTGAAAAGTGAAGCGTCAAACCCTCGTTTCAAATCAGCACTGCCAGGACCAAAATAGGTGAGGTCGGGGTGAAGATATGCAGTGAAAGATGGGTTTTGAGCGCCCGATATAAATTCCTGTAACATATTTGCAATAAACAAAGTTGCTTGCTGTTCGAGGTTTTTATTTTTCATATTGCACCTCATTTCATTGATTAATATATATTTAATAGTAACATAAAGAAATATTATATTCAACAGATAAATTGTGACAAATTGTAAAATTATAAAGTTTAATACCGAATATCATAAAAATAAAAACAATTTTCACGAATTGACAAGAAAAAACCGCCCGTAAGG
>CAYJJJ010000036.1:0-16092 GCA_964370465.1 uncultured Oscillospiraceae bacterium | reverse complement strand
TTATTTATAATAACCCTGTGCCGTATTGTCGCAGTGTATCTCTTCCGCTTTTGTAGTCGGGATATAAATAGGCGAGCACAGAGTAATAGTTTGCGCTGTGGTTTGCAATGACAAGATGAGAGAGTTCATGGCAGACAAGATATGTTATAGCTGAAATAGGTGCTGATATTATCTGGCGATTAATAGTTATATTGCCGGTGCTTTTTTTGCAAGAACCATACCTTGAACGCATATCTCGAATTTTATATATCGGGGTTTTAACTTTGTGTTTTTGTAATTTAGGAAGATACTCATCAGATATTTTTAAAACTGTTTCCATTAATAACATATCTATAAAACGGTAAAAGAGCCGAGATTTTATCTCTTTTGTTGCGTTTGTTTCGGTGTGAATTAGGATTTTCTCACCAGAAATATAACAGTGATTAGAGCCGTCTGGAATAATCTGCAACACAAATTCTTTTCCAAATAGTGTTACTATTTCACCGTTTATAAAAGCTCTATTTTTGCTTCCTCTATTCTCTGTTTCTTCAAAGCTCTGTAGTGCTTTCCTTATGAAAGATGCATTTTTTATAACAAATTTATCTATTTCGTCTATTGGGATATACCTATTGGCACTGACTCGAACGACTTTATCTCTGCCGATACGCAGGTTTATATTTTTGACCTTTTTAACTGTTAGGGTGTAGCTTATTTCCGCGTCACTTAAAGCGACAACCCGCAGAACAGAACCTTTTTCTTTCATATTATCACCGAGTAAATTATATATAAATTGGCAGGTAAATGCAATAGTATAATCATTGCTTTAGCGAGATAAATGATATATAATAAATTTATTGTGTAATAAATTGGAGTGTTTAAAATGAGCAAATCAAATTTCAAACAAGCAATTCTGCCTTTTTTTGTTTTAGCATTTATAATACTGTTTACGCCAGCGGTGCAAGCGAGCTACAATAACAATGTCGATACGGACGGCAACTACACAGGAAGCGGCTACCTCCTTGTTGTAAACACTGCCCCTCAGTTGCCGTCTGGACTTAATTATATCAGTGACACGGGGACACTGCCAAGGGTAGAAGGGGAGTTAGATATTTTAGGAGATGACAGTGACCACAGCGTCGAGTCATCAGAAGATAACACTCCAATAATGGGCTTTGATGAAAAAGGGCTCGGCCTAATTGACCCGAGCAACTTAATTGATAATATCGATGATACTGTGGTTATTGTTGAAGATTTGCCGAGCAATAGCGATTTAAATGTGAATTATCAGTATAAAATAGGGTATGAGAGATTTTTGAGTAGCAGTTACTCAGTAGGCGGTACGAGGAGTTTTCTTGTCGATGTTCGAAATGATAATTATTGGAGCTATATACCTTTTAAATGCATAGCTATTAGCGAATATGCGACCATTTGGGTACCTACAGACTCCAAATACCTCCCTATGTCTACTGCTGATGGAGAGCTGCTTGCGGATGAATTTGATAGCAGATATGCTGAAATGATGCAGTATTACGGTGAAGTTTCTGGAGATGCTGAGTTGGAGGCTCTCACAGGACTGAACATAGCAGACCCCGATGGAGATGGGAAAGTGGCGATTGTTTGCTATGATATAGATGGAGATTATGGCAGTTCTCCATATGTAGGTGGGTATTTTTATTCAGGTGACTTTGAAACAGGAATTTTTGGTTATTCTGGCAGTACCCCGATACCTGACAATGCAGCAGATATGATTCATATCGATTCAGCGCAAGGAATGGGTTACAATGGCGCAAGTAGAAAGATTTCTATGGCTTATGATATTCTCTTTCATGAACTTCAGCACCTTGTAGCCTATGTTGAACTAGGTCAGTATAACATAGAAATCCCAACGTTTTTAAACGAAGCATTTTCAGAGAGTACAACCCATCTGCTATATGGAAACGATGCGAATTTCAGTAGAATTAACTGGTTTAATAACAACTACTCTTATGAGCAGTCACTGACAGACTGGGATAGTTCATCAGAAAACATCCTTGATAACTACTCGATATCATATCTCTTCTCGCAGTATTTAAGAGTGCAGTACAGCAGAGGAGAGACGGTATACAAAGATTTTTATGAGTTTGCGCAGCAGTATTTTATAGACAATAATATTAGAGCAAACGGCAGCTTCATTGCACTGCCTGAATATGATATCATAACTAAAGTTTTACCGCAGTTTTTAAGCGCAGACGGGCAAGAGGGCAATTTTCAAACATACATAAACAACTTCTACATAGCCCTTGCAGCAAAAGAGTTGACAGGACCATATGGATTTTCAGGAGAGCAGTTTGCTTATGCAATCGACCCGATTTTAATCAATTTAAGCGGGATTAATACCAAGCTGAAAGGTGGACAGGCGATTTTCCTTGCTGTTGATGACCTTGTAGGGTATACTCCGCCGAGCAATAAAGGTGCTAATATTACATACTCTCTTGCAAGCTATAACCCAGAAGTTACTAGTGTTTCAGGTGTTTTAAGTGTTAGTAGCAATACAGCGAAGAGCGAAACGACAGTTGCACTTGAAGTTTATGACAGCGACATAGACGATTACAAAAAGGTTAGAGAACAGGTATACGACTATAACACAAGTGATTTTAATATGGACTTTCTTCCGAGAAGCGATGGCTATAGACTTGTTGTTTCAAGGGATAGGAGCGTTGATGTAATTATTGATGGGATTGATATTTTAGATAGTAGTAGCGATACAGCTATTTCTATGGGAGCGTATCCTGAAATTGCACTGCCGTACGGTGATGTCACTGGTGATGGCAATATCGATTTTAGCGATTTATCCACAATTCGCAATCAGTCGAACTACAATTTACCAGTTGAAGATAGCAAATTAGGCGAAACCGGAGATTTAAATGGCGATGGTATAATCAATTTCACAGAGCTATCAACTATAAGAAATCAATCGAACTACAATAAATATTCGGGCAGGAATGTATACACTACTCTTTAAAAAGCTTTGCATTGAATAGTTTATGCCTTGCTATGGCACGCACACAGCAAATAATAGATTACTTATAAATCTAATTTAGTATCTTTTCATAGCCACTGAGTGACAATTGGAGAAACGCAAATTAATAATATTTCTTCTAAGTGAATTTAAAAAAACAGAATCCACCGTTTTACGGTGGATTCTTGCATTTTATAATATTAAATTTGAAATTACTGGTTTTTATAAATTTTTTGCGCCTCAGTTAAAATTTCAGCCACTGCTCGCACCATAACCCTATCGAGTTCTGCGAAATTGACCGTTTTTTCGTATCTTTCAAAAACCCATCGGTCGAGTTCAGGAAGTCTTTCATACGGCACAATGCATGCGTGGAGTTTTGCGGCAAAGTTTCTATGGCCATTTAGTGCCTTATACCATTTGTCGCAGATTTCAGGTGATGCACTTCGCCAACCCTCGCTGCGCATAAAAGCGTTCCAACGCTTATGCTCGGCTATTGCAAGCTCTTCTACTACCTGTCTGCCGGTTTTCTCGTTTAAAAGAGCTTTTTCAACCTCATTTAACATGTCATTTGACGGTGGTACTGTCCAGTCGTAGTTTTTAGGGTCGTTATTTTGAAGTTCACAGAGAACAGAAAAAATCTTGTATTTACAGTGAAGCCCGAGTGCGGTTGATGAGCTTCTGTTATATTCTTTATCCTCGTAGCTCATATCAGCTTCTTTATTTATTTTAGCTATGAGTTTGTTGCGAGCTTCGCCTGTAGCCGCCTCAATATCAGTCTTTGCGTATTCTCTCGTGTAGAACCTGTTTACCGCTATTCCTGCTTTATCAAGATATGGGCTTATAAGATTATCATAACTGTAAGTTTCTTTGAGAGAGCCAAAGGGGAGTAGGTCGCAGTTAACACGATTGTCAAATTTAACCCTACCACTGATCTCATACAAAAACGGATCGCCAAGCATTACGTTGATACTCGGTGGAGGACTTATTTCACCATCCCGGTCAAAACGTATCTCTTCGTAGATAGAACGGATAGTCATACCGCAACGAAGATTCAAATTCTCATCGCCAACAACACAGATAACATATGAAACATCGGGGAAAGCGGCGAGTTTTTCTCGAAAATCAGCGGACTCTATATCGGCACAGATAAAATGAATATCACAGTCTTTACTGCCCTCGGCAGGTGTGAAATCGGGTGCGAGTTCAGGGCACTGCTTGTTAAAGCGGTTTATCGCCTCCGGGTCTTTATCGACAATAATAATCTCTGGTTGTAAGTCGATAGTCTGCGCCGCCCAAGAAACGAGCTTTGCAGCCTCGGTACCGCATCTGCCAAGTCCCGCTATTAGCACAGGTATTTTGTTTCCTCGTTTTGCCAAGAAGAGCGGTCTGATATCAAGAAGATGCTGGAGCTTTGTGCGATTTTCACGTATAAGTCGAAGGCTTAAAACAGAGCTGTATTCAATAGAGTCTATAATAGCTTCTGCTTCTGATTCTCCGTTTAGCGTGTAAATTTGAATATGGCCTGCCATTTTGGTTTTACCGTATTTCGCCGAAATCTCAAGTGCATCACGAAGATTTTCGCTCTCATTAAACTTTAGCAAAAAGAAATCAATCTGCTTTTTAAGGTAACGTTTGTAAAGGGGTAGCTCGCCGACACTCTTATCAAAAAGAAAGGCATCAATAGCATCAACACGGGATATATTTGCAATAGCTTCACTTGACTCATCGCTTCTATTTCCGAGGAAAACAATAGTTGAGCGTGGTAAAGACAGTCTTTTTTCTCTATCCCTCATATCCGTTGCAAGGAGGATTGAGCGAAGGGAAACCTCTGAGAATATGCACAGTTTACCTGTTGAAAGGAAACGATATCGAAGCCACGGGAAAAAGTTTCTAAAGAAACTTAATATAAACCCAAGTAAGAGGGCGGAGATGAAAAGGTGTAAAACAGCTGTGTAAATAGAGAAGATATACTCAAGTGTAGAGGGGATTTGTCCTGCCATCTCCCTTGTATCGCCAACGGAGTTTTCGCCTGTCATTGAGCGAATTACACCTAAAATAGAGGTAATTACAGTGTCGATAGGGCCGCCGCGCGCTAAAACATTTCCATTGACATAAATGAAAAACAAAGCGGCAGAAGTGCCTATCATTAGAGCGGCAATAACTTTTTTGGGGCTACCTCGCTCTTTTTTGTTTATCATGATAGCGGCTATGATAGACAGGGTGAAAGCTATCGGGGATAGTATGAGAATAATTGATTGAAACATTTTGTCCTCCAATATTTTAAATGCTAAGTTAAAAGATCAACGGTAAGGCCTGGGATAGTTCTTGCTACTAAAGTTGCCGGTATGCAGATTAGGATAGGGGCGAGTATCACATCTAAAAGGCTTCCCCAAGAGATTATAATAGCGAAAAGTGCGTAACCTACATATGCAAGATAAAGGGATTTGCCCAGTATATAGCCGATTCCACAGAAAAAATCATAGTTATAAAGTCCTGTGAAGCTAAAGGGGATGGCGTATATCCAAAGTGGGATAAAGGGGATAATTCCTACTGATAAAATCATCAAAAGCCAGCCCCAAATAAAAGACATATCGGCAAATAGATGCCGTGCAAGCATTAGCAGTGGGTATTGAGATGCCCCCCAAATGATTAAACCGACTACTATTCCTACCCAAATCATTGCTCCGCTCGATGAGGTTGAGGGGGAGTAGCTGGGAGCTCTGGGAGTGGTGGTACCAATATTGACGCCGCCTGTGTTTGTGGTACCTGTATTTGTATATCCACCGATATTCTTATTGCTTCCATTTGTCATTATACCTCCGACATATGGAGGTGGAGTTCGGATAAGTGAGCTCATTTTATTGCTTGCGTCACAAAGTGGACAGCTATTATTTATATTGTAATATTGATGCGCTAAATTGCGACTGCATTGCGTTAGAGATAATTCGAGATTTCCTATTGCCTTGTGAAACTGCGATGTAGTAGGCCTAGTTGTAGGCGCGAGAAGTGCGCTTTTTCCGAACATTTTTTGAAACAGCGAAGTTATTTCACGCGGAAGAGCATTTATATTTGGCGCATATTTCGGTGGGGTTACACCATATGAATTAGTTTCATATGCGAATATATTCTTTTCTATATTTGTAACTATATTAAACTGTGAAGCAGAATATCCATCTCCGACAACACAAGAATAAGGGTGAGAACCATTCATCAAAAGAGCAAAAATATGTATTGCAACAGCGAAGTAATCGGTATATATAGTAAATGAGTCGGAATTAATATCTCGCAGACTTTTACCAGTATTCATAATCGACTGAATTTCACGAGGTACATACTCCGGTCTGCATACAGGACAACGAAACACTCTGCCATCGCTTGATTTTATATGGTACGAGTCGGTATCGACAAGGGTTATAAGGGCGGTTTTTGGGTCTACACAGATGTTTGCGGGGTTTAAATCACCGCATACATGCCCGCTCTTGTGTACGGCACTCACTGCGGCACAAAGATTTTGTGCTACTTGTAGATAGAAAGAATAGTTGTGCGAGTCCCTTTTATCGTAGGAATAGAGGCTATCAATTTTAGCGGTATTTTTAATTCTCGGCATTACAAACCCCAAAAACTCGCTACTGCCTGAGTATAGAATATCAACAGGCCAAGCGATTTGGTCGGTGATGCCAACAGGTGGAGAGGCGAGCATCGCTAAAATCTTTTGTTGCTTCTCATCGGTCCTGCCGTTTTGGTGATAAATTTTAGCAACGAGGTCGCGCTGTCCAGAAACATCGTAAATACTCCCTTCGCCGCCTTTGGCAAAAGGAGTATCAGAAATTGTGTAGTATTGGTTTTTGTTGTTATATACCCTCATCTTCCACCTCTTCTTTCGGTAAAAGGTGCGGATAGAGTTTGTAGTAGATATCTTCTTTTAGCTTGTTCCAATCAGGCTCTTTGAAGTATTCGTCTGGGGGCGATGCTACTTTTGCCGATTTGTTTATAAGCACAGTGACCGATAAATCGTCGTGAAGTGAGGCGCAACTATCGCTTTGTAAAAAGCTTGCGACATTATCGCCGTGTTTATCTAAATTTATATCATTTGAAAACATTTCACTTGAAAGGAAATTCTTTGTGAAGCTGTGAAAAATAGGGTCGTCTGAGTTTGCAAGAAGGGGAGGTGCGACGGTATCGAAAACACCATCTGTAAAAAGGGCTATCCCAGAAAAAATCCCATCAACCGCCTCAAAATGATAATATCTGCTGTCGGCACGCAGTGGAATAACCTCGTTCCAACTGTCACCCTTTGTCGAAGTTGTGAGTAGTGAATATTGCCCTGTATTGTCAATAGCGATGAGTCCGCCATCGCCAATATGCCCAAACAAAACACTCTCACCGTCAAAGAGCGCGACGGTAAGGGTGGTATCGTAGTCACTCATAGTATTGTCACATGTGGTAGCTATCTGCTCTATAGCCTTAAGCGCTAAAACAAAACCCTCTGAGAGGAGCTTTAAAAGCAAATCTTTGTCATTGCTACCGAGTGCACTCTTGCAATGGTTATAGACGGTTTCAACAGCAGTTTTAGAGCCGATTTGTGAAAGCCTTGCACTGCCGACACCGTCAGCTACCGCAGCAAATGAATACCGCTCACCGATTGCGCGCAGGGAAAAATCCTGGCAGACAGTATCACTTTCTATATGGCTTCTACCTTGAAGCGAAAAATGATACCCGTCTATATAATTATTGGCCCCATTCACTTGGTACAACCCTGCTGCCTTCAGGCAGATTATCATAACTCACAGCTTCTCCGGGTTTTGAGCGAGATTTTGCAGAAAGACTGCTTGAGAGCCACTCGAAAAGTCCTGCGAAGTTTAAGTTTGCATCGAGCTCAATTACTCTATTTGTAAGAGAAGTTAGGATATCTTTATCGTACCCCGAAACGCCAACAGCCCAAAGCTCCATCTTTTTAAGGTTTTGCATCTCAACTACTCTTGCAAAAGCCGCTTCATATTCATCGTTTGGCGCGCCATCTGAAATCATGAAAATCCAAGGTCTGTGGTAGGGAACACCGAGCTCTTTATACTGTCCTTTACGGCGCTCTAAGAGATCAATTGCAACATTTAGCCCAGCTCCCATCGAAGTTTGGCCATCAGCAATAATTTTTGGAACTTCCATATGGGTTATTGGAGTGAAGTCCTGAATAACCTGAACATCAGTTGAAAAACCGACGACAGCAATATCGAGCCCACGGCTGAGCAGTTCATCAGCCATACACTGGGTGCGGAACTGTGAAACAGCGGCGTTTAGCGCATCGATTGCGTTGCCGTTTTGCATAGAGGACGAGCAGTCGAGCAGAAGCACGCATGCAAGATGCTGATCATTTGGGGACGCCGGTGCGGCACCGTTATTTGCCATATAAACTTGTTGTTCCATTTTGTTCTCCTTATTACATCGTTTTTTTGACTTTGTTAATATGATTTTACTACTATTTAGTAAGTTTTGCAACTAATAAATTAACATTACTCACGATAAATTTTAGCAAGACCACCCTCTGAAGTCTCTTTATATTTAGAGAAGAGGTCAAGCCCTGTTTCGTACATAGTTTTCACAACAACATCAAAGGAAATTTTGCCAAGGTCGCTTAAAAATTCAGAAATGACAGCAGAGTCGAGAGCACGAAGAGCTGCGACTGCATTTCGCTCGATACAAGGTATCTGAACAAGTCCGTCAATAGGGTCGCAAGTAAGGCCTAACTGATGCTCCATCGCCACCTCTGCGGCATATTCGATTTTTCCAATATCCATGCCAATTAAATAAGCAGCTGCAGCTGCCGCCATCGAGGTTGCAGTTCCTATCTCCGCCTGACAACCACACTGGGCACCACTAATTGAAGCATTAGTTTTAACAACATTTCCGATAACTCCAGCTACCGCAAGGGCTTTTATAATCTCACTGTCATCTAAATTATCTCTTTTTTTCATATAGTAGAGAACAGCGGGCAAAACACCGCACGCGCCACAAGTAGGCGCTGTGACAACTTCTGCACCGGAGGCGCTCTGTTCAGAAGCTGCATAGGCATAGGAGCAGAGTAGGCGTCGGTAGTTTGCGCGTATGTCTTCGTAGGGGGCGGCTGAAATATAAAGCTGTTTCGCTTTACGTGCAAGACCTATTGAGCCAGGGAGAATTCCGTCGGTGGAAACCCCTTTTTCTATTGAAGAGAACATTGATGTTTTTATTCTATCAAGATAATCAAATATATCACTGCACTCAAACTCTAAAACATACTCCCAAAGGGATATGTTTTTGTCAAAACAATAGTTTTTTATCTCGTCAAAATTCTTGTGTGGATAGATATCAAGAGCTTTGCTTTGCTGCTCGCCCTCTCGGACTATTTTGCCTCCACCAACACTTAAATAAACTTGTCTATCTTGAAGCTCACCATTTTTGAAAGATCGAAATTCCATAGTGTTTTGATGAGGCAGGTCTGTTGTTTCGTTATCAAAAATTATTTCGGCATCATCGCCCAATATATCAGTTATCGCTTTGTCGGTTAAGTGTCCTTTTCCAGTTTTTGAAAGAGAGCCGTACAGGGTTACTGAAAAGCGGTCTGCATCTTTGTTTTGTGCGAAGAATAAAGTTGCCGCTTTTGAAGGTCCCATAGTGTGACTGCTCGAAGGTCCGTTTCCAAGCTTATAAAGCTCTTTTAAAGATTCCATAATTTTTCCTTTACTATATATCGTTATAATAAAAACGGCAACCGAAAAATCTTGTTTTATAAACAGTACATTCGATAGCCGAAGAGTCGCTATTATATTTATGCAGAGGGGTCGTCTAATTTATTTAGGTAAAACTCATTTGGGGTGAGCTGCGTATTCTTTTTTGTTATATTAAGCAGAGTAGTGGCGGCATCTGAAGCGCCATTTTGTGATATAGAGTAGTGCATCCATTTTCCAGACTGGCTACCGGTTACAATACCCGATTCACACAAAATTTTCATATGGTATGAAAGTGCCGATTGCTTTATATCGATAAGGTCTTGCAAAACACATGCGCATTTATCACCATCTTGTAGATGCCTTAAAATCTGGATTCGCTTCTCATCGCACAGAGCTTTAAAAATCCTCACTATTTCATTGTTGTCAACCATATTGAAACCCACATCCTAACATTTTTCTCATAAGATTATTTTATGTTAATTGCATCGGTTTGTCAATAAAATGATTGACGATTATTAAAGGAGCAGCGTAAAAAGTAATATCAAAATGACCCGACCCTTACCAAACGGACCTAAATGCCGCTGGATAAGGGTCGGATCACTTATAAGGCTATGTCTATCAAGACTTTAGAAAATGCACTATTGTTATTTTTACAATATCACAATATAGATAAGAATTCAACGGTTTATTGATAATTTTTATTAGTTAATATGTATTTCTTAACTAATGACAAAAAGATTGGTAATTATTTGTCATTTTAACTAAAAAAACACCTGCAAAACAATAACTTTGCAGGTGTATAGGTTTAATTTTGCGTGAAACAGATGGATTTAAATAATAGGACTTAGTAACTTTTAATAGCGCTTTTTTAAATAAAACAGCTACGTGACTTTATATTAGTGAAAAAATAGTGAAGAGTGCGGAAGTATCGAGTTTTGTTTTGTAAAACGATCTATAAATTATCTCCAAAAGGCGATACCGTGCTTATTAACTATTAGTTATTACTTTTTAGATTTTGCTTCGGTTGCGGTGTTACGTCGAGCCGAAAGCTAATATAAACTGTATTTTTAGATTGGGTGCTATATTATAGGAAGATAATTTATTTCTGTTTTAAGATGCTTTTTAATTTTAGCGCTTTATCAAGGCTACCGCGCACCTTTAGTTTTCCCAATGTAAAAGCTAAAACTGCATCGAGTTTACCTGAGAGAAGTTTTTGCAGTGTTTCAAATGTTGCGATAAACTCAGCGTCGCAGTCTTTATAGTCGAATGGTTCAAGTTTTATCTTACCACCGTCTATTTCAGCGTAAAACTTACCCTCGCCCTCGCCAATTATTGTGAACTGGTAGACGAGTCTTTCGTGAAAATCGCTTGCATCAACATTAGTAACAACTTCTTTTGCGTACTCAAAAATTTCATCGTAGGTCATAATAATCTCTCCTTATAATAATATTATTTAACTCGGAAACACTAAAGCATCCCGAGATTTGTTAAAACCACAACTGCAACAAAGAACAAAATAGTTACTGAAGCAAGTAAGAAAAACATTCTTTTAATAGTCCAAAAACCTATGTGTTTAGAGAGTTCCTCTTCGATTACCACTCGAGAATATTTGCAAAATTCTGTGTGAGGAAATCTGCATTGAAACTTATCTTGCTTATCGTTGCGAAGATGTAAGTGGAATAGCCTTTACAATAGGGTTATCTTCGCTTTTTATCTGTTACAGTATCTTTAATTACTGAAATCATAGCTACCTCGCAAAATAGGAAATATTAACGCTTAAAATAAATATACTACACCAAACAAAAAAACACAACCAAAAGATTGTGTTTTTATCGTAAATTTAACCGCGAACTTTTTTTAGTATCTCTACAACTTCTTGCGTTTTTAATACCTTGCCGTATGACACAACTTTGCCGTCAACAACAAGTGCGGGCGTTGTCATTACACCATAAGCGGCTATTGCTGCAAAATCGCGAACGTGGTCGATACTGCTATCCATACCGAGACTTTCAAGCGCTTCTTTTGTTGCCTCTTCAAGCTGATCGCACTTTTTACAACCCGAACCCAAAACTTTAACCGATGCGCCATTTTCCATATCAGCCTTCGCGTTTGCTACACTGTTTGCATCGATATCTCCACAGCACCCGCCTTGCTTTTGCTCCGCTTTTTTCGCTTCAATTTCCGAAACGGTGCACATTCCACCACAATCGCATGGTGCTAGTTCTTCGCCTTTTTCGTTGTAGCTCTTCTTTGTGTCCGCTGGGGGACAACCGCCAGCGCAGTCACAAGCTGATGTCTCTTTCTTTTTGCCAAAACCAAATATTCCCATAATAATCCTCCTGAAATTTTTATTTTATATAAACTTATTAATTAAAATCCTTTTCAACCATTTGTATTACACAAGAAAATGCTGGAAAATATTAAACAGATACCCTACTAAAATGATACCGATAGCGCATATGCCGATAAATGCAACGAGTAGCTTTGGTTTAACTGCTTTTTTGAGCATAATAAGTGAGGGAAGGCTGAGTGTTGTTACGCTCATCATAAATGCAAGGATTGTTCCGAGCTGTGCTCCTTTTGCAAGAAGTGCTTCAGCTATGGGGATAGTGCCGAAGATGTCTGCGTATATTGGGATGCCGACAATAGTCGCGATGAAAACTCCAAACGGATTATCGCTACCAAGAACTGATTCGATTATATCCTGAGGTATCCAGTTGTGGATAAGAGCACCTATTCCAACGCCCACTAAAATATAGGGGAATACCTTTTTAAATGTATTTGTAACCTGCTCTTTTGCAAAAACAACGCGGTCCTTTTTTGTGAGTTCTGGTGACTCTATATCAACACTGCCAGCTGTTAAGATAAAATCTTCAACATGCTTAATCATTCCCATTTTATCAAGAATCGTCCCGCCAACAACAGCTATGATAAGCCCTACTATAACATAAATTATAGCGACTCGTGCTCCGAATATGCTCATAAGTAGAACAAGACTTCCAAGGTCGACCATTGGAGAAGAGATAAGAAAGCTGAATGTAACACCTATGGGTAGGCCGGCACTTGTGAATCCCATAAAAAGCGGAATTGACGAACAAGAGCAGAAAGGGGTTACCGTTCCAAGCAGTGCTGAAACTATATTTGCCCCGATACCTTTAAATCTTCCGAGTATCCTCTTGCTTCTCTCGGGTGGGAAATAGCTTTGGATATAAGATATTATAAAAATCAGTGAACAGAGGAGAATTGTAATCTTCACAACATCATAGATAAAAAAGTGAACACTTCCTCCTATCTGGGTTGTAACATCAAGTCCGAAAGTTGTAAGCAAACTTCCGACTCCGTCATTTAGCCATTTCATGCCGAGTATTTGGGTTTGTATAAAATCCCAAATCGCTGTTAAAAAATTCATCGTTTTATTTTCGCCTTTCTTAAATTGATTTTTTTTGATATTGAAGTTAAATCAAAGACCATCATATCAGATGGCTATCATACTGCATTCGCAATGTTTATCAGGGTCACTTTCGGGGAGTTCGTGCAGCTGCTCTAAGAGATTGAAACCGACAGTGAATCCATTTTTATTTAGTTTGTAATTGGTCCATTTACCGGTATAATAACAGGAAACAATTTCACACTCACAGAGAATTTTCATGTGATAGGAGAGCTTCGGTTGTGAGATTGAAAGAGAATCTGATATATGGCAAGCGCATTTTTCGCCGCTTTTAAGCAGTTCTATGATTCGCAGTCTATTTTCATCAGAAATTGCTTTGAAGAAATTTGCTGTTTTTTTGTAGTCGCTCATTTTTTATAAATCCTCCTTAAGGTTAAGGATGAAACCAAATGTCAAATCAACATTTTTTTATTTGATAATATCATATCTTAAAACAGAGTTATTGTCAAGTGTTAAATAAAAATTTTTTGATATAATCTTTTTGGCTTTTGAATGAATAAAATATAGCTTATCATATGAAGAAAAAGCTATCTTGTTACAGTAAACAAAATTCTGCATACAAAAAAATGAATTAACCGTAAAATAATGATATTATGTTAAATAGGTATATCTTTTAGTAGGTTATTTTGTTGACAGATGACCACTTAATTGTTAGAATATTAATATACTTTAAATTTAATTTTACTATATGATAGTATAGTTTATTTTAAAATATTTCTATTAGAAGGATTGCTATGAAAAGAAAAGAATTACTGACAACTATAATATTTGGGTTAACTGCACTTGCTATATTGGCTGTGAGTATTTTATCATTTAACACAACAGTAAACGAAGAGCTTGAGAAAAGTGCGAAAAGCACCCTGAGTGACCTTGCAAATCAGCAACAGATAAACTTTGATAGACAGATTGAAAGTATGATGTATAACATATCGAATATTGCTGAAACGCTTCCGATTATTGGTATTAATGAGATTGAAATATTTGATTATTTAGAAGAAAAACAGCAGCATCTAAATATGGCAAATATTATGGTTGTGGATATTAACGGAATAGTATACCTTGATAATAAAATAGCTGGTGACTTTAGCGGTACTGAGCATTTTGAAGTCGCATTAAGCGGTGAGTTGTATGCAACAAAACCATTTTATTCTGAGTTTGCAGGCAAAGATGTTGTTATGGTTACAGCGCCGATTTATGAAAACGGAGTTGTGGACGGTGTATTAGCGGTAGAGTATTGCACAGAGTATCTTGGCTCCCTTTTAACTACTTTTACAGATAATAGAGGCTTGAATCTTATAATTGATTCTGATAGTAATATACTAATTAGCACAAACGAATTTGTTCTGTCATTTGAAGCTTTTAAAAATGCGAAGTTTGAGGGCGATGCTACCTTTGAGTCTGTTGTTAGTGACTTTAAAGAGGGAAGTCAAGGAAGTATTTCATATGAAATGAATGGTGTTTTGAAGTTCGGGGAATACAGGCCGCTTGAAATAAACGATTGGATTTTGTTCTTTGAGATTTCAGAGGAGAGCTTAGTTTCGAGTGTCAACAATATATCAAGTAGTATGTTAATTATAAGTATTCTTATGTTGATATTTGCGTTTATTACAGTTGTTTATGTTGTAATATCAAAAAACAATTCAGCGAAAGTCTTAGAGCAGGCGGCATATTATGATGAACTTACAGGTATTCCAAATTTACTTCGCTTTAAGATGCTTGTAGCAGAATCTTTGAAGAAAAATCCAAATAAGAGATTTACTATGGTCAAGATGGATATTATGAACTTTAAAGCAATAAACGAGATGTTTGGCTTTGAAACGGGCAATGCAGTTATCTGTGCAATTGCAAATACAGGGAAAAACGTTGAGAATAAGAGTTTTATACAGGCAAGAATGTCGTCTGATGAATTTATAATGTTTGCAGAGGGTGAGCTGTTTGATAATTTAGAGGAAAGCTCAAAAAATTATGAGCTGTTATTTAAGAGCATGTTGCCGCAACTTGATGAGCATCAGTTTAACTTTAGATATGGCAGGTATTTCGTAACCCATAAAGATGTTGATGTAAACGACATTGTGCAAAAGACGAATACTGCACATTCATTTGCAAAGGCTGACACCGCTCGCAATATCTGCGACTATGATGAGAAATTTACAGAGAGAGTGCTGAGAGAAACCGAGATTGCAAATAAAATGAAAAAGGCACTTGCTCAAGATGAGTTCAAGGTCTATCTACAACCAAAATACGATGTAGTTAACGGTGAAGTTGTTGGTGCTGAGGCTTTAGTTCGCTGGATTGAGGCAGATGGCAAAATGATATTCCCAAACGACTTCATACCACTATTTGAACGCAATGGTTTTATTGTAGATCTTGATATGTATATGCTGAAAAATGTCTGCGAGAAGCTTGCTTATTGGAAAAGTAAGGGGAAAGGGTGTATACCGATTTCAGTCAATTTCTCAAGACTTCATTTGAACAATAGGAATTTCATTCGAGAAATAAAAGATATTGTTGATAGTTTCGGTGTTCTTAGCAGATGCATTGAAATTGAGCTCACCGAGAGCACTGTAATGGAAAAAGAGGAAGAATTAAAATCTATTTTGCATGAGTTACACAGCGAGGGATTCCTCGTTTCTATAGACGATTTTGGTTCGGGATATTCTTCGCTTGGAATGCTCAAAAACTTTGAAGTGGACACATTAAAGCTCGATAGAAGTTTCTTTATAAACGTTGAGAATGAGCAAGAGCAGGGCAGGGGCGACCTCGTTGTTGAGAGCGTTGTCCGCTTGGCTGATAGTTTAGGAATGAAAACCGTTGCAGAGGGGATAGAAGAGCAGTCACAGGTTGAGTTTTTAAAGAAAATTAAATGTGACGCCGCACAGGGCTACTTCTATGCAAAACCGCTCCCACTTGACGAGTTTGAAAAACAGTGTTTTAAAGATTAGTTTTATTTAAAGTTAAGTATA
>CAYJJJ010000035.1:0-16820 GCA_964370465.1 uncultured Oscillospiraceae bacterium | reverse complement strand
ATACTCTTGAAGGGTACTAAAACCTTGATTTACATAGAATGGCTTTTGCCTATTCCGTATAATATCTATTTCATTTCCTGCTTTTTCAAATATTATACTTGTGCTTGTGACAATTGAACCGTGTATACCGTATGAAAATAAGGCGGTAAAACTTTAGCAAAGTTTAATGCTACTAATCTATTACTTTATTCTATCACTAACTAAAATAATTGCAATTGTTTTATTATCTAAAGTTTGTTTTAAGATTTGCATAAAATGACAAAGAGGTTACCATATGGTAACCTCTTTGCAATTTCATCTGTTAATTTAGTTTGTTATACTCGCAAAATCGCTATAATGTTCACCATATCGCTAAATATATAAACTGTATAACTCAACCGCTATATCTTCTCCAAAATATCCAGTACTTCCGCTATATTTTTCTTGCCAAAATGGACATGCTCATCGTTTACTATCATACAGGGCACGCTCATAATATTGTGCTTTGATTTTAGCTCTTCATAATGTGGCAAATCGTAAATATCAAGGGTGATATTGTCGTTTAAGAGTGCAATTCTCTGCACTGCCATAACGAGCTCTGGGCAGTTTGTGCAAGAGAGAGTCACCGCTAAATCTATGCTAATTTTCTTATCAATAGCTTTAATCCTCGCAACATCTTCCTCTGCTATCATCTGACCAGGACCTGCGGCGTTGTATAGTCCTACAACAAACGAGTTGAACTCATGTCCGCCCGGCACACCGTGGAAAGAAACGCCTTTGTTATTCCCCTCTTCATCGAATATAGTGAGACTCGGCAGTGCTTTTGCTGTAAGTTCATCGTCTTTTTGACATATAACTTTATCGCTAAGCGGTGAAAACTCACCCATAAATCCCTCTACCTCTTTCGCTATATCGCTGTTGTCAAGTTTATATTTAACGGTGATAGTTTGCTCGAAACGGGAGAATACAGGCGCTAACTGCTCTTTTATTTCCGGCGAAATAAACGCACCGCTGCTCTCTGTTTTTGTTGCAGTTGCAGTCTTGCTCTCTTCTTTTTTCGGTGCGCTGTACTCTCTTTTTGGAATAGAGAGTCGCTCATACTCTGCGGCTACATATTTTTCAAGTGATGTTGCAGCAACTGCACCGTCTGACACCGCAGTCACAACCTGCCTTAAATTTTTAATACAAATGTCACCCGCCGCATAAACTCCATCTATATTTGTCTTTCTGTTTTCATCAGTGATGATATATTTCTGCTCATTTACCTTTACTATATCTTCAAAATTTTCACTCGCAGGAGCATATCCCGCAAAGACAAACACACCTATGCCATTCTCATCGGAAAACTTCTGCTCTTCGCCGTCTTTATCTACCACTATTCCCTTTACAAAGTTTTCGCCAAATACCTCTTTAACGCTTGTATTGTAGAGAAGCTCTATCTTCTCGTGCGCTTTCACCTCTTCAACAACAGAGCCTGTACAGGTGAAATCGTCGCCGATAATTATCATCTTAATTTTTGTTGCAAACCTCGTTAAAAACAAGCTCTCTTCGCAAGCGGCAAAGCCACTGCCCACAACATAAATATCTTTACCTGTGAAGAATTCACCATCACAGGTTGCGCAGTAGGCAACACCTCTGCCCTTAAACTCCTCTTCACCTTTAAATCCAACCATTCGAGGCGACGCACCGCTCGCTATTATAACGCCCAAACTGCTAAACTCGCCTTTATCGGTTTTAACGGTAAAATAGTCACCTTCTTTGCTAAATCCATTCACATCACAAAGCAAAAACTCAGCGCCAAACGCCGCCGCCTGCCTTTGCATCTCTTTTGTTAGCTCTTCACCGCTCGTATGATAGACACCTGGGTAGTTGACAACTTCTGAAGTTATCGTTATCTGTCCGCCGAACTTGTTTTTTTCAAGCACTAAAGTTTTATATTTCGCCCTTGACATGTATATCGCGGCAGACAGCCCGGCCGGGCCTCCTCCGACAATAATTGCATCGTAGAAATTTTCTTTTATACTCGACATATATTCACCAACTTTCAAATATTTCAAAAACCATTTAAAATAAAAAGGCGACAGTTACAGTCGCCTTTTTTGTATTTTACAGTGCAAAATACAACTAATAGTTACTAGTGAAAAGCAAAACTCTATACTTTTTAAATCTTCACTATTGCTTTTTCACTATTATAAATTAGGCATGTAGGCATCTTTGCCCTACGCCATAAGATAAGTTATATTATTCCAACTAAATCAAGGCTTGGTTTTAGCGTTTTCTCGCCTGGTTTCCATTTAGCAGGGCAAACTTCATCGCCGTGCTCTGCGACAAACTGCAACGCCTGTACTCTTCTGAATAGCTCGTCTGCATTTCTGCCAACATTTCCTGCGAGCACTTCGTAAGCTACTATTTTGCCTTCTGGATTCACAATGAATGTTCCTCTCTCAGCAAGACCTGCATCCTCAATCATAACATCAAAGTCACGAGCGAGTGCGCCTGTTGGGTCGGCAAGCATTGGGTAGGCTATTTTCTTGATTGTATCTGAAGCATCGTGCCACGCTTTGTGCACAAAATGAGTGTCGCACGAAACTGAATAAATCTCACAATTTACATTTTTAAATTCACTATATTTATTCGCTAAATCTTCAAGCTCTGTTGGGCAGACAAATGTGAAATCCGCAGGGTAGAAGAAAAACACACTCCACTTACCTAAAATATCACCTTTTGTTACTTCCTTGAAGCTGTTTTCAATATAACTTTGTACCTTAAAATCCGCCACTTCTTTTCCTATCATTGACATAACTCTTACCTCATTTCTTTTTTGTAGTTAGTTTTCACTAATTTTCTTAATTATACATCAACCCGCAAAACTTGTCAAGCATAAATTTGCTAATTTACAAGATAAATTTAGAATACTAATAATAGATATCATTATTTATATGAAAATTTTGCGAAATTTTGCAAGATTTTTAATTTCTAATTTAAATTTATTTTGTCCGCTTTTAAGGCTAAATAATCACTGAATATCTTGTTAAAAGACAATTTTTATTATATAATATTGATTAGTGTGTTTTTTAAGTTTTTGACATACTTTATCTGAGCAATCTGCACTTGGTTCAGCTTTGCTTTCTGTATGTCTTTTAAAGCTATAACTATTACATTTTTTCATTTACAAGCAAAATAATAATCTTTTGGGGGACGTTTTTATGAAACTAATTTCCTTTGCAATTCCAAGCTACAATTCACAGGACTATATGGCGAATTGTATCGAATCATTGTTGCCAGGCGGTGACGAGGTTGAGATTATAATCGTAAACGACGGCTCTTCCGATGATACCGCAAAAATCGCCGATGAATATGCGGCGAAATACCCAAATATCGTCAAAGCTGTTCATCAGCAGAACGGCGGACACGGCGAGGCTGTTAATTCAGGTATTCGCAACGCCACTGGCCTTTATTTCAAGGTTGTCGACAGTGACGATTGGGTTGACAGTGCAGCTTACACCGCTCTGCTCGCAAAACTTCGAGAGTTCAGAGCTGCTGATACTATGCTTGATTTATTCATCTCGAATTATGTTTATGAAAAAGAGGGCGCTTCACACAAAAAAGTTATGAAATACTCTTTTTTACCTCAAGATACTATATTTAACTGGGAAGATGTCGGGCATATAAAACTCGGTCAGTATATACTTATGCATTCTGTTGTTTACAGAACTTCTCTGCTCCGTGAATGTGGGCTCGAGCTCCCAAAACACACCTTCTATGTAGATAATATTTATGTCTTTACTCCTCTTCCAAGCGTTTCTAAGATGTATTATCTCGATGTCGATTTTTATAGATACTACATAGGCAGAGAAGATCAGTCGGTCAATGAAAGCGTGATGATTAAAAGGATAGACCAGCAAATTCGTGTAAACAAAATAATGGTTGATCAGTATCTCAAAAATAAAGCTGACAATAAAAGACTAAAAACCTATATGTATAACTACCTCGAGATTATAACTACTGTTTCCTCGATTATGCTTATAAAGTCTGGAATACCAGAAAATTTCGCTAAAAAAGATGAGCTTTGGCAGTATATCAAAGAGAGCGATGAAAAGCTATACCGCAAACTAAAAGGTGCCCTTCTCGGTAGACTACTGCATCTGCCAGGTAAAGTCGGGAGAGGTATTGCGATTATGGGTTATAAAATATCGCAGAAAATGGTTGGGTTCAATTAAAAACCGCCCGTATATTTTTATAGGCGAGAAATTACTGAGGTGTTGATAGAATGTATGATTATTTGATAGTGGGCGCCGGGTTATATGGCGCTGTGTTCGCAAGAGAGGCGACAAATAAGGGGAAAAAATGCCTTGTTATAGATAAAAGAGAGCATATTGGAGGCAATATCTATACTGAGATGGTCGAGGGAATTGCCGTCCATAAATACGGTGCTCATATTTTCCACACAAACAACAAAGAGGTTTGGGAGTATGTCAATAAGTTTGCCGATTTCAACAACTACATAAACTCGCCGATAGCAAACTACAACGGCGAAATATACTCACTCCCCTTTAATATGTACACATTTAATAAGATGTGGGGGGTTGCAACGCCCGCAGAGGCTATGCAGATTATAGCAAAACAAAGGGACGATGCCGGAATAACAGAGCCTAAAAATCTCGAAGAAAAAGCTATTAGTCTTGTTGGTACCGATATATACGAAAAGCTGATAAAAGGCTACACCGAGAAGCAATGGGGCAGAAAATGCAGTGAACTGCCAGCATTTATTATCGCTCGACTACCTGTTCGCCAGAGTTATAATAACAACTATTTTAACGCTCTCTATCAGGGTATTCCGATAGGCGGATACACAAAGATGATTGAGAATATGCTCTTGGGAATTGATGTTAATCTTTCCACTGACTATCTCGACGACCCAAAAAAATGGAACGGCATGGCGAAAAAGGTGCTGTACACAGGCTCGATTGACAGCTTCTACGACCATAAATTCGGCCCTCTTGAATACCGCACAGTAGCTTTTGATACGCAGACGCTTGATACCGATAATTTCCAGGGAAATGCCGTTGTCAATTATACCGACAGCGAAACACCGTACACTAGGATTATTGAGCATAAGTGGTTTGAGTTTGGAACACAGCCAAAGACGGTAATAAGTAAAGAGTATAGCGCTGAGTGGAAACCAGGTGATGAGCCATACTACCCTGTTAACGACGATAAAAACAGCGAGCTTTACAGCAGATACAAGCAAGAGGCAGAAAAAGAAGAGAATGTTATATTTGGCGGCAGACTCGGTGAGTATAAATACTACGATATGGACGTTGTTATTGAGCAGGCACTAAAAGCGGCTGAAAAAATATAGCAACGGTTCATTTTAAAATTTAACTAATACTTTTGTTTTTAGTCTTAATGTGAAGAAGTTGCTTTTCTTTAGATAATAGCGCGAAAATAGCTCAGATTGCAGTTGATGTTCATGGTATGGGCAAGGCATTATTACAACTGTTGTGCGAGATGCGCCCGCAGCGTCGATTTTCAATCGACAAATCGGCATTTATGCCGATAGACGCACCTGTGGTGCGTCTGCTGCGGGCGGCGCAGAGCATTTCAGGCAAAAAATATCTGCGCATTTAAAAAGCACGACCTATTTAAAACACTCTCTATCTGCAACCAAAAAATCAAAAACAAAAACCCTGTGATGTTTAACACCACAGGGTTTTAACTTATTTTATCTGTACTCGTTCTTTAGTTTTCTACTATAGTTTAAAGTTGTCAACGAGGTTTTGCAGTGAATTTGCCTCAGCTGAAAGCTCTTGACTTGCCGCCGCACTCTCTTCGCTTGTCGCTGTGTTGGTCTGAACTACCTGTGAAATCTGCTCTATTCCCAATGAAACCTCTTTAATGCCTATTGCTTGTTCTTCGGTAGCCTTTGCAATTTCGTCAATTGTTATTACCATCTGCTGAACTTTATCAGCAAGCTCTTCGAATGATGTGTTTGCTTTAGCAGCAATTCCCTGTCCGGTCTTCACTGCGTTTGCCGACTGCTCAATTAATCCAGTGGTATTTTTTGCCGCCTCTGATGATTTCTGTGCAAGGTTTCGCACTTCATCTGCAACAACCGCAAATCCTTTACCTGCAGACCCTGCTCTTGCAGCCTCAACAGCCGCATTCAGTGCCAATATATTTGTTTGGAAAGCTATATCATCGATAACTTTAATTACCTTTGCTATATCTTCAGAAGTTGTTCCAATCTCTTTCATAGCGCTGAGCATCTGCTTCATGTCGCTAAGTGTTGAAGTTGTTACTTCACCTGAAACAACAGCGAGGTCGTTAACTTTCTTTGTATTATCGCTGTTGTCAGCTATCTGAGATGAGATATGCTGTAGGTTAGTTGAAAGGGTATCAATGCTCCTCGCTTGATCGATAGCGCCATCTGCAAGTGACTGTGCACCGCTCGCAACCATATTGACGCTCGCATTAATCTGACCCGCTGAAGTTGAAACCTGTGAAAGCGCTGTTCTTACCGAAACTGTCATATCGTTAAGCGATTTATAGAGCCTATTCCAGTCGCCAATATAGGTACTTTCCTCACCGATATCAACATTCCAGTTACCCTTTGATATTTTGCTAAGCAGATCAACAAGTGTTGAGTTTAGCGTAGAAAGCGTGACTTTCATCTTGCCAAACGCTTCGCCGAGCTGCCCCACTTCGTTGTTTGATTTAACATCTACATTAAAGTCCATATTCCCTTCAGAGATGCTTTCTGCTGCACCCATAACCACCGCAAGCGGTTTTGCAACAGTTCTATCTATCATAAGTTTCGCAATAATGCAAACAATAATGATAAGCGCAATACCGACAAGCATTGATGTTGTCAGTGCAGAATTTATTGAGGCGTCATTTGCAGTTGATGCAACACCCGCAAAAACAACACCAACTATCTCGCCATCTTCATAGTGTGGTATATATGAAGTTATATGTTTCTCGCCGAGAATAACAGCTTCACCCGAATAGCTCTCGCCCTTATTTAATACAACATCGGCAATAGCTGGATCAAGTGTTGTACCAACTGCCCTCTCACCGTCTATTATAATAGTAGTATATTCTCGAACATCGCCATCAAATATCGTAAACTCAAGACCGGTAATCTCTTTTAAATGGTCGAGAAGGTCATTTTTATCACTCATAGCTGACACGCTATCAAGGCTCAGCTCATATTCAAGAAGATTTGTTCCGATGTTAATCTGGTCTTGCAATTCAATGTTTACATTGTTTCTTGTTGTCATTCCACTAATTAATATCATAACTGTAACAATTGCTGTTGTCATAATTGCAATTAGGATATTAAATTGTACCGACAGTTTCCCATATTTCTTTGTCTTTTCTTTTTTCATCTTGCCCCCTCATTTCTTCGCCACTATTTCAATTCACTCTTTTGGTAATTGTTATCTATATTATCTTACATTTTTATACAAATGTAAACAATTTTATCAACAATTTTACAATAACATCAAATATTAATCACTGAAATCCAAAAATATATCAAGCAACGGCGGCCGCTGCGCATCTTTTAAATATATGCAGCCAAACTCGTGGAATAGCGACATACCCTTTATATTTACCCGTCCCACTAAATCGCAATCTTTCGCAACCGAGCTATAAACAAAAGAAATACCAATATCCGCCGCCACAAGCTCAGTGATCACTTTAAATGAATTTATTTCATATATCCTGTGGAAGCTGTCTATAGACATATTTCGAGTATCCAAAAGACGGCAGAGCGCTTCTCTTGTCCCACTGCCCTCCTCGCGCAAAATAAGTCGCTCACCACAAATATCCGACAACCTATACTCACCCTTACAAAGTGGGCTGTCTTTTGCCGCAATGCAAATAAGCTCCTCTTCACGATAAACATTGTATTCAAACTCTTCCCTATTTATAAAACCCTCTACAAATGCCGTGTCGATAACTCCTTTTTTGAGTTTTTCAAGAAGACTCTCTGTGTTATCAACATCAACTGTCAGCTCAACATCGCTGTGAGCGAGTAGCTCTTTAATCGCACCTATGATTATATAATCGCCGATGGTTTTTGTCGCACCAATCCGAAACTGCTCACCCCCCTTTTTTGCAAGCAATTCGCGAAGCTTGTCGCTGTTGTATTTAGCGCCTCTTGCATACCGCTCTAAAAGCTCTGCTTCCTCGGTCTTTTTCAAAGCTCTGTTTTTGTAGTCAAACAGCTTGCAGTTATACCGCTGTTCAAGTTGCTTTATATGGTGGGTAATAGCAGGCTGGGTCAAATTCAACACTTCTGCAGTTTTGCGGTAACTTTTTGTTTCACATAACGTTAGAAATGTTTCAATCTTATAATCAATCATTTCACACCTCAATAAATATTATTTATCAATCAATAAACAATAATAATTTTATTTTATCTGATATTTGTGATAAAATCAATATAGAAGTTTGGGGGTAATATGAAAAATAAAGTTATCGGTATATTTTTAGGTCTTTTAGTTGCAGTTATTGCAGTGTTCATTGAAAACATCATGCCAATACACATAATCGGCGGCTCGGTAATTGCGCTGTTTATAGGTATGGCTATAAACTTTTTTTGGAACGATGTTTTAAAATACAAATCCGGACTCGATTTTGTATCGAAAAGGGTTTTGAAGTTCGCGATAATCCTACTTGGCGCATCACTCAGTGTTAGCACTATTCTCTCTGTCGGCAAAAACTCTCTTATAGTTATGATTTTCACCCTCGCCACATGTTTTGGCGGTGGGTATATAATAGGAAAAATGCTCGGCCTTAACTGGAAGATGGCAAGCCTTATATCCGCCGGTACTGGTATCTGCGGTGGGTCTGCAATAGCCGCAATTGCGCCTGTTATTGAAGCAGATGATACCGATATCGCCTTTGGAATGTCCGCCACTTTTATCTTCGATATGGTGATGATTGTTATCTTTCCCCTTATGGGTATAGCGCTCGGTCTTAGTGATGAAGCTTACGGTCTTTGGGCAGGCACTGCGGTAAACGATACCTCAAGTGTTGTCGCGGCGGGATACGCTTTTTCAGAAGCCGCAGGTGACTACGCTACAATGGTCAAGCTAACACGGACAATTACAATAATCCCAACTGTTATAGCGTTTGCTTTTATAAATGTGAATGTCAAGCGAAAGGCTGCTATCGCCACAGGGGATGTTGTAACACGCAAAAAAATAAACTTCTTCTCGATTATTCCGTTTTTTATAATAGGGTTTCTCGCAATGGCAGGGCTTAACAGCGCAGGTTTAATTCCGGTGGCCGTTTCTTCTGCACTGCGTGAGGGCAGCAAGTTTTTAATGGTCTGCTCACTTGCGGCAATCGGCCTTAAAACCGATATCCGACATATGAAATCCGCCGGTATAAAACCTATGTTTTTTGGGTTTATCATCTCGGCACTTGTCGTAATCGTGGCGATATCTGTTCAGTATGCAATAGGGATAGTTTAATTAAAATCAACTTCTAATTAGAGTGAAAGAAAAGGTAATGGACAACCGAAAGGTTGTCCATTACCTTTTTAGGATGTTAAAAAGCAAAGTAGATGTGTTTTTTTATTCACATCTATTTTTATTGCTGAAATTATAAATTTATTTGGTAAAATGCGACTAAAGACAAATCAAGTATCTAAGTTGCCTAAACGGAGCTTTTTCTGGAAATACATATCGCGAGTATCGTTCGTCGATAGACGAACAGTCTACTTCGAGCGATATAGTTATTTTCAAAAAGCGTGCAGTCGTGCACGGCGTTGGGGGGTGTGGGGCGATTCGCAACGCCCCACGCTTTTGCTACTTTTCGCAGTCGAAAAGTAGATGAAAATAGACGCAGTCTATTGAAGCAATAAAATTTTTAAATTTGTATTTACCCTTATCGGCAATCCCATTTAGGCTGAATTTTTTCGTTTGCGGTTTTTAGGGCGGTCTGTGGTAATGGACAACCGAAAGGTTGTCCATTACCTTTTTGTAAAGGTTTTTAATTTTCAACACGGCAAGAGCAGAGCCCTTGCCCTACATTCCACCCTCTGGTATCTGACATCTGGTCCGCCCGGGGCGGCGATTTTCAAATCGCCGCCCTGAGCGAAGCTCGACCGAACGCACCAAGGTGCGTTCGCCCCGGGCGGCGCAGTGTTTTATTCTAAAAAACAACTCGTGCTACTATTTAATCAAATCATCATCGGTTATCTCGCGAATAGCCTTACATGGAATTCCGCCGGCTATCGACATCGGCGGTATATCTTTTGTGACAACGCTTCCGGCAGCTATAATGCTCCCCTGCCCGATAGTGACACCAGGTAGAATTGTGCAGTTTGCGCCTATCCAAACATTATCCTCGATTACAATCGGTTTCGAGCCTCTCATTGCCTCGTCGTCCATACGGCGGCGCTCGGTTGGGTGGAGCGGGTGGGATGCCGATGTTATAACGACGTTCGGCCCAATATAACAGCTATCTCCAAATGTTATCCGCTCAAAATCGAGAAGAGTTAGGTTGTAGTTCGAATAAAAGTTATCGCCAATAGTTACTTTACTTCCGTTATCTATCCTTATCGGTGGCTCTAATATGCAATCTTTGCCGATACCGCCTAAAAGTTTTTCTAATATTTCCTCGCGTTTTTTCTGTTCGGTGTGCATGCTGTCATTGTAATCTTTGACAAGCTCTCTCGGCCCTACTATTGAATCAAACCACTCTTTGTTGTAATTTCCTGTATACATAATAACCTCTTTTTATCTTCTATTTTTATAAAATAATACTCAGCTGACTTGTGCTAAAACTTCCGTTAGGATTTTGTGAGTAGACTGTTAGCGTAATCGGGTCGCCTATATCCTGCTCTGCAATGATGTCATACAACTGCGCTACATCATTCACCGAAGCACCACCTGCTTCTGTTATAATATCCCCGACATCGACGCCTGCGCTAAACAGAGCACTGTCCTCATCAATTTCTGTTATCAGCAGACCCTGTGGCATATTATATTGCTCTGCCAAAACACCTGTTATAGATAGCAAATCAGCACCGATACTCACCCTGTCACTCAAATCAGTGTCGTTTACAATTGAGTTCACAACACTTGCGATATCCTCGCCGTAAATTAAATATCCACCGCTCTCGCTAAACCCTGCAACTATACCTATTATATTGCCATCGCTATTTATCACAGGAGCGCCTTTGTTAGTTTCGTTTGGCAAAACATCAATCTCAATACAGCGTGTTGTATACCCGATTTCTGTTTTAATCTCTCTCTCGACCGCTGAAACGATGGCATTTTGAATTCCACCGCTTCCACCGTCTGCCGACATTCTCGGCGAACCTATCACCATTAGATTTTCAGCGACTTCCGTCCCTCTTCCGCTTGTGAAAACAGCTCTTGTCAGATTATCGACGACTATATCTAAAACCGCAATGCCCGTCTTTAAATCATAGCCTACCAGTTGCGCTGTATATTCATCCCCGTTATCGAGTATTACCGTTATTAAAGTGGCATCTGAAATAATATCATAAACAGTAACTATATAACCATCATCTGAGAATATAACCCCTGTGCCAACTTGTTTATCGGTTATTTCGTCGTAATATCCAGTAACGGTGACAACGCTTCCACGAAGCGACTGGACTGTATCAATATTCACCTCTTCAGGGTCTGGCTCCTGTTCTTCTTGTGGCTCGGGATCCGCTAAAATTATCGGTGGAATTTCCGCATCTGTATCGGTGGGTGGTCGGAGCGTTCCCTCATCGCCATCACTTATACTCGATATGAAAATGGCAACTGTTGCGATAAGCGCTATTACAACTATCAAAACAAGGATAAAAAAACCTTTATTGAGCGCCCCTGTGTTTGCGGCTCGCTTTTTGCCGTTATCAACAATATTCGTATATTCATTTATATCAAAACGATACTTTTCACCCTCAGTGACTTCTGTAAGGTCAATCTCGCCCGTTTGGCGCTCGCTGTTTTTCGCCACAAAATCACCTCCTATTTATCGGTATGGAGAGAGAATATAAACTCGGTATACTGCCCCTCTTCACTCTTAACTATAATATCACCACCGTGAAGCTCTGTAATTGTCTTGACGAGATAAAGCCCAATCCCGACACCGCTCTTATCGATACCGCGGCTCTCGTCCTCTTTGAAAAACCTATCGAATACCTTTGAAATATTTTTGCTCTGGATACTCGTTCCACTGTTTTTAATCGAAATATAGCATTTTTTATCTTGCAGATAGGTGCGCACCGTTATAGACTCACCTTCTTTTGTGAATTTAACCGCATTATCGACTAAATTATAGATAACCTGATATATTAAATCTCTATCGCATAGACAATTTTGCTTTTCTATCTCAGATAATCCCTCTACAGAAATACCCTTCTCATCAATTACCCTCTCAAAACTAAAGAGCACATCAAAAATTACTGCTGATATTTCAACTGGGCGTTTTTCGAGCGGATTATCTCCCGCTTCAATCCTTGCAAGGTTTAGAAGCGAGCCTATTAGTCGTGATAGCCTTTTTGTTTCTTCGGTTACAATAGTTATATACCTGCTCTGCTCTTCTTTGGCAATTGCACCGTTTTGAATAGCAGATAGGTATCCATCAATAATAGTGAGCGGAGTTTTAAGCTCGTGCGAAACATTCGCAACAAAGCTTCGGCGCATCGCCTCAAGCTCTGATAGCGAGGTTTTCATCTTGTTAAACGATAGCGCAAGCACTCCAATCTCATCATCGCCACCGTAATCGATGTCAACAGAGAAATCCCCTTCGCTGTATGCAACTGTCGCTTTTGTCATCTGGCGGAGCGGTTTTAGCATCCTTGTGACTATTATATAGATGATTGGGAGTGCCACAAGCATTGTAAGAATCGCTGAGAAAAGAAAAAGCACCCAGATATTGCTTAGGTAATCGTCAACTGAGCTTGTGTCATTTGAGGCGAAAACTCCGCCAATAAATGTGTTGTTATCGTCGATTAGCGGAACTGCCGCAGTAAAGTGGCTTGTATCGTATATACCGCCAAGGGTTTCACTCTCAAGGTACTCACCCTGCGCAAGCTCTGCGAGAATTTCAGGAGAAACCCTGTATATCATATGCCTACAACTCTCGCCCTCAGAGCAGACCAATATCCGCCCATCGGCGTCACAGAGGAAAAACATACTCGATATAGAGTTTCCAAGCATCGCATAAAAGCTCTCGATAGACTCCCTATCCATATATTTAAACTCATTTGAGCTAAGATGTTCTTCGGTTACCTCTGCCGCATACAAAACATTGTGGGATAGATTGTCGAACTCGTCGTCGATAAAATTACGCATCGAAAAATACAACACAATAGCCCCAAAAAATACAAAGATTGAGATTGTTGTTGCAATAAATATCGTCGATAATTTTAAAAGAAGCGATTTTCCCATAGTTTACACTGTTTCGAATTTATACCCAACGCCCCACACTGTTTTGAGCATCCATTTGTCAGATACACCCTCGAGCTTTTCACGTAGTCTTTTTATATGGACATCAACAGTTCTTGAGTCGCCAAAATACTCAAATCCCCAAACTTCATCGAGAAGTTGATCCCTTGTGAATACCCTGTTTGGATTTTTTGCAAGGTGGAATAAAAGCTCCATCTCTTTTGGTGGCGCTTCAACTGTTTTCCCGGCAACTTTCAGCACATAGTTATCGAGATTTACATTTAAGTTGTCATAAGAAACCTCTTTAACCTCTGCCGCAGAGCTGTCGTCTGGTGAGGAGCGGCGAAGCACTGCTTTAACCCTTGCCGCAAGCTCTTTTTGGTCAAACGGCTTCACGACATAGTCATCAGCCCCGAGCTCTAGCGCTAAAACCTTATCAAAAACTTCGCCTCTTGCAGTTAGCATTATGACAGGTGTTAAGCTTCTTTTTCTTATCTCTCGAAGTGTTTCCCACCCGTCTTTTATCGGCATCATTATATCGAGGATAACAATAGTCGGCTCCTCCTCGATAAATCTAACAACAGCTGCAGCGCCATCTGCGGCGGTGACAACTTCAAAGTTTTCTTTTTCAAGGGTTAGCTTTAGTATCTCTCTGATATTTGGCTCATCATCAACAACTAAGATTTTATTACTCATAATTCATGCCCCATTTCTGCATTGTTCTGTATTGTATTATACCATAATAAAGCAGATGAAATTAAACTTTTTATTAATAAATTAGCTCTTTTTATCTATAACTTGTTTTTTTTCGCTTTTTTGGTATAATTAACTTATATTTTTTTAAAGGTGGATAAAATGAAACTTGGTATAGTAGGTCTTCCAAATGTTGGGAAGAGCACATTATTTAACGCAATCACAAATGCGGGAGCACAGTCGGCAAACTACCCGTTTTGCACAATTGAACCGAATGTCGGCACTGTTGCAGTTCCCGATAAAAGGCTTGATTATTTAGCGCAAATTTATAATCCAAAGAAATACACCCCGGCGGTTATTGAGTTTGTCGATATCGCGGGACTTGTAAAAGGGGCCGCAAATGGCGAGGGGCTTGGCAACAAATTCCTCTCTCATATCCGCTCGGTAGATGCAATTGTGCATGTTGTTCGCTGTTTTGAGAGCGACGATATAATTCATGTCGAGGGATCAGTTGACCCAAAGAGAGATGTTGATATTATTAACTACGAGCTTATTTTATCGGATATCGAAATCCTCGGCAGACGTCTTGATAAGACGCTAAAACTTGCAAAGGGCGATAAAAAGCAGGCAGAGCAAGCGGAGATTTTAAAAGAGCTTATCGCACACCTCGAAGAGGGCAACACCGCCGCTTCTTGGGAGTGTCCTGAAATTTTTGAAGAAACTTTTGCAGAGGTTTCCCCTCTATCGGCAAAACCGACAATCTACGCTGCAAATCTCTCGGAGTCCGATTTTGAGAGCGGAATCGAAAAAAATGAAAACTACAAAGCACTATCTGAGATAGCAAAAACAGATGGCGCTAAAATTCTCCCTATCTGCGCTCGAATTGAAGAAGAGCTTGTCGAGATGAGCGATGAGGATAAAGAGATGTTTTTATCAGAGCTTGGGCTCTCGGGCTCTGGTCTTGACCGACTTATAGTCGAGGGATATTCACTGCTCGGTCTTATATCATTTTTAACAGCCGGCGAAGAAGAAGTTCGCGCATGGACTATAAAAGCTGGCACCCTCGCTCCTGCGGCGGCTGGCAAAATCCACAGCGACCTTGAGCGCGGATTTATCAGAGCTGAAATCGTTGCATATGATAAATTTGTCGAGTGCGGTGGCAGCATGGCTACTGTACGAGAAAAAGGGCAACTTCGCTCTGAGGGCAAGGAATATATTATGCAAGATGGCGATATAACTTTAATACGATTTAACGTATAGGTGGTATAAGTGGAAATTTTTATTATAGTGGTTCTTATAATCCTCTCGGCATTTTTCTCGGCGAGTGAAACAGCTATATCTTCTGTAAACAAGATAAAGCTCAAAGCAGAGCAGAATATGGGCAACAAAAAAGCGACGAGTGTCTTGAAGCTCTCTGAGAACTTTAAGATGACCTTATCGACCATCCTTGTCGGCAACAACGTTGTGAACATCGGTCTTGCATCAATTGCAACAGTTATCTTCACAACCCATTTTGGTCCATCGCTGGGCCCCGCCCTGTCGACTGGCGTTATGACTATATTACTGCTAATTTTCGGCGAAATTCTACCAAAGAGCTATGCTAAGGCAAATTCACTAAAAGTTTCGCTCTTTTTATCGGGTGGCGTTTCTTTTGCTATGACTATTCTAAAGCCGTTTGCAATAATCTTCTCAAAGCTCTCGGATATTTTCGTCAAAGAGGACGATGAAAACCAACCGACCGTCACTGAGGAAGATTTAAAGCAGATTATCGAGGAAACCGCTCTTGAGGGAGTTCTCGATAAAGAGGAGGCAGACCTTGTTCACTCGGCTCTTATCTTCTCAGACACGACCGCTCGTGAGATATTAACCCCGAGGGTCGATCTCGATGCCTGCGATATAGCGGACGACTACGAGAAAATTCGAGCTTTGTTCTTAGAAACTCATTACTCGAGAATACCTTTTTACGACGATAACATAGATAATATCATCGGTATTGTCTTTAAAAGCGATTTCTTTAAAGAGGCACACAGACAAAACGGCCAGCCGTTTTCAGTCAAAGAGCTTGTAAAGCCTGTTTTGTATATCCCATCTACTGTGAAGATTAGAAGTCTTTTGTCGATGTTTCGAAATGATAACACCCATATTGCGGTGGTCACAGATGAACACGGTGGCACGATGGGAATTGTTTCGCTTGAGGATATTTTAGAGGAGCTTGTCGGTGAGATTTATGATGAGCACGATAAGCTCACAGGAGATATAGTCAAGGAAGAGGACGGCTTTATTGTCCCTGGTGACTCATCGCTCCAAGATATCTTAAAAGAGTTTTCAGCAGAAGACGGCGAGCCAGATACCGACGCTGTTACAATAGGCGGATTTGTCGGCGATCTACTCTCGAAAATCCCAGATGAGGGCGATAAGCTCGACTACAAAGACTTAACCTTTGAGGTGCTGTCTGTTAAGGATAGACGAGTTTTATCAGTTAAGGTTTCAAGAAAAACAGACGTTTAAATATCAAGTGAAAGACTGTGTTTATACACAGTCTTTTTTTGTGGGATTTTTTTGTGGCGGAGTTTGGGAGAGCGGAAATTTTCGTGGGAGGCTTTGGCAGTTGATTTGGAGGGCGTTTTTTTTGGCGGGGTATTTTTTGGGGGAGGCGTTTTTTTGGCGGGCGGAGAGGTTTTTTTGAGGGGGCGGAGAGGTTTTTTTGAGGGGGCGGAGAGG
>CAYJJJ010000034.1:5191-17018 GCA_964370465.1 uncultured Oscillospiraceae bacterium | reverse complement strand
AGAGCATTTTCACATATAGGTTTGTCTGTGCCTAACTTAGAACAGGCAGTTGAATTTTATAGCGAGGTAATGGGTTGGTATGTTGTAATGCAACCATCTGTTATCAAGGAAGAAAATACTTCTGCAATAGGAATTATGTGTGAAGAAGTATTTGGCAAAGGGCATGGAGATTTTAAAATAGCTCACATGGTTACTTCAAACGCAATTGGTATAGAACTATTTGAGTTTGTAGATAACGACAAAGAAAGACAACCATTTGAATTTAAAAACACAGGTCTTTTCCATTTTTCTGTGCAAGACCCAGATATTGAAGGTATGATTGAAAAAATTGTAGCTCATGGCGGAAAACAGCGCATGCCAATTAAGGAATACTACCCAAACGAAAAACCTTATAAAATGTGCTATGTTGAAGACCCATTTGGTATAGTGTTTGAAATCTATACCCATAGCTATGAAGTAACTTATTCTAAAGGCGCTTACTAATCATTATAAGTATAATTTGTATTAATAAAAACAACCGCTATCAAAAATTGATAGCGGTTGTTTGCTTCTTTACAGGTAGCCGTATATACAGCCTTCTGTTTTATCTATTTAATTTATCAACCGAAGATGATGAATTTTATTTTTCGCTAAAGAATTTTTCCTCGAATTCGTTGCAAGAGATAGGTTTTGCATAATAGTATCCCTGTGCGGACTCACAGCCGAGATTTCTCAAAAACTCTACTTGACCCTTCTCCTCGACGCCCTCAGCCACTATCGTCATACCGATGCTGTGCGCGAGCTTCACAATTCCCTCGATAACCTTGTCACCGCGACTGCTATCATCCTCTTTATTTAGAAGGAAGCTTCTATCGAGCTTTAAGGTGTTTACTTTTAAGTTTTTTAGCATACCGAGTGAAGAATATCCTGCGCCGAAATCGTCGATTGAGATTTTGAAGTTTTCCGCAGATAAAGTTGCAAGAACATTTTCAAACTGCTCTTCGTTATCGAGAATGGTGGTTTCAGTGAGCTCGATTTCGATAAGTTGATGCGGGACATTGTAGCTATCAACAATTTTCTTAATTCCATCGGCAAAACTCTCTTTGTAGAAATGAGCTCTTGAGAAGTTTACGGAAACAGGTACAGCCTCAATGCCTTTATCAAGCCAGCCGCGAATAGTTTTACAAACATTTTTAAGTATGTACTTATCAAGTTCAATAATAAATCCATTTGTTTCAAATAGCGGGATAAACGTATCAGGGAAGATCATCTTGCCATCACTCTCAAACCATCGAACAAGCGCCTCTGCACCGACTAATTTATCATCTTTAAGGCTCCATTTTGCTTGTAGGAATGGAGCGAATTCGTCGTTTTTAAGTGCTTTTTCCATTTTGCTTGAAATTTCAGCGTGTCTAAGTATCTGGATTTTGTAGTTTTGATCATAGTCCCAGATGTCCTTCGTTTTATCGGTTTTTGCAAGACTGTGAGCTAAACTTGTCTTCGTGACAATTTCATTAGCATCGGTTTCACCTCTATCGATAAAATATCTACCGTAGCTAAATGTTAGGTGATAGCCATGAAGCTCAGGTATGATTTGTTTAAAGTATTCTTCGTAGAATGGAGTGAGTTTTTCAAGGTCTTCAAGTAAACCGTTGCCTGAAAACATTATAAACTCATCGTTTCCACTTCGTGCGATGAAGAAGGTCTTTTCTTCTGTTAGCTGTGCAGTCTTTTGGAACGCAAGCAAAACCTTGTTGCCAACTTCAAAGCCAAACATCTCGTTGATTGCTTTAAAGTCATCAACGTCAAACTTAACAGCAACAAAGTCTTTATCTTTATTATCCTTTAAAACCTTCTCAATATGTTTTTTGAAGTACTGTATATTAGGTAGTCCTGTAAGTTCATCATAATATGCAGCGTGCTCCACTTTCTTCTTTGACTGCCAACTCCTTAAAAGTGAAGTTAAAGCTATAAGGAGTAGGATGGTTACAGCCGCTATTAATATACTGACAAGCATAGTTAAGTCGGCTTCAACTTTGTCTTTTTCCATGATAAGCGCAAAAGACCAATCGCTAAAACTGACTGAACTATATGTTACAATTCGATTTATTCCATCAATAGTTAAGTGAATTGTTCCAGGTATTTTTTTTGTCAAATCATCTTGAACATCTGAAAGAAGATATCCGCTTTCAGATAGTTCATCGCCGAGTTCATGGAGTGGGGTGAATGCTGGGTAAGTGCTAAAAAAGTCGTTGCCATTATTATCTGATAAAACAGCATATCCTACATCATCAACTGATTTGGATATATAGGATAAAACAGGGGTGAGAGAGTATTCGGCAAATACATATCCAGCGACAACTCCGTCTTTGAAGACGGCAGTTTGCATATTTATAAGGATATCGCCAGTTACTCTATCGTAATATGTATTTGAATATTTCACTTCATTTTGCAGGGTATTGCTGTGATCGATACTATCATGGAAAGAGAAAGCTTTCGTTCCAGGAGTTATGACATTGCCACTAGTGCTGATATAGTGGAGCGAGAAAAAGTTGAAAACTTCATTTTGTGAGTAGAGATATTCAGAGCAATCACTTTCATCGATATGTGTAAAGCCGTGAGCTATACTGAGTAGATTTGTTTCTGTAGCATTAAGTTCGTTGCCAATAATGAGATTAAGCTCTGAAGAAATACTTTCAACAGTATTTTCACGAACATTGTTTAGTGCTCTATCTGCAAAGTCGAGTGATAGAATTAAAGCGAAAATACAAATAAGCGCAATTAATATTGCGCTAAAAAAAGTGGCTTTTCGATAGTTCTTCTTTGAATAATTCATAGCTAATCCTATTTCACTCTATGGCTAATCATAACATATTATTCGTTCGTAATAATTATAACATATTTAAGTATATTAATACAATATTTAGGTTTTCTATACATCGTTACTGATGTAATCCGAGCTAATAATTTAGAATTATTACAAAGAACAAGGATATTGTGAAAAAACACCTTGATTTTACCACTAAAATGTTGTAATATTAACATTAGAACAAAAAATGTTATTATTGGAGAAAAAATATATGCAAAAAATTATCAAAGACAAAAAAAGACTAACAGTTATTTTTTTATTTAGCTGTGCTTTTATGTTGGCTTACTCTATTTCTGGAAACATCTATGGCATACTTCTCCCGAGAATTCGCGAATTTTACAACATATCACTGGCTGATGTATCGATATTAAATGTTGTAAACGATATAAGTGCGGCGGCTGTCATGATGTTCATGCTGCTAGTAGCTGACAGAATAAACAAAAGATTGTTGCTTACATTTGGCGCGATATTGTTTGGTATAGCCCTGTTCGCCTTTGGTTCGGCGCCATCGTTTGCTATTTTATTAGTTGCTCGTGTATTTATAGGTACAGTAGGCGGACTTGTAAACAACATTCTATCAGCTTATATATCAGATGTATACGGTGAGGATAGATCGAGGTACCTTGCGGTACTGCACACGCTTTTTGCAATAGGAAGTTTTATAGGTCCTACATTCTCAACCCTTATGGTAAATCTCGGCGGATGGAATCTTGCATACATATTTATGGGTATATTTTTCTTCTCGGCGGGAAGTATGTTTTTAATCTTATCGAAAATGATGAAGATTTCAAAGCTCGATGTCAAAAGAGGAAAAGCTGGTGTTCGGGAGAAGATTCCTTATATTGAGATGTTAAAAAACAAAAATGTTCAGTGGTTATGCCTTGGAAATATATCGATGGCGATGGTGTTTTTTGCAACACTATGGGCGCCGACCTACCTTGATAGTGTTGACAGTTCAGTCTACAATATGGAAATGATAACAATAATGATGACTACATATTCTGTTGGAATGATTATCAGCAGAATGTCCTACACATACGTATCAACAAGAATTAAACCTGCTGTCTATTTGCGATTTGCACTTTTAATTTCCGCTGTTATATTGGCATCGATGATAGTTATAAGCAATGTGTATCTCTGGATTGGTGGTATGTTCTTCTATGGGCTTGTGAGCGGCGCTACATACACTGCGGGTATTGTGCTTGCCTGCAAGGAGTATCCAAAATTCTCAGCTACAATTACTTCGCTTACAGGACTTTTCACAATGCTTGCAAATATGCTTTTCAATACCGTTATTGGAAACCTTATGGAAGCGGGACAACAAACGGTGGCGATGCTTATCCCAGCAGTTGTACTTGCATCAGGATTCTTCATCTACACTTTTGGGTACAAAGAAAAAGTAAATACAGTTGAAAACTAAAATGTTAATTTTAAAAAATTGCAAAATAAAAATATAGTTAATTAGGTAAAAAATAATTGATATAAACAAATAATCCGCTGATTAATCAGCGGATTATTTGTTTATATTTTTATGAAATTATCTTTAGCTATTCTATTAAAAGGAAACGGTTTTAACGAATATATCGCTTTCAATAGTTTCTGCATCTTCAACAGCTTCAATATCAGGATCAAAAGCTATCAAATCGAAACTAATTGTGTACTTCCCTTCGGGGTAATCAATTTGACTGAAATATAATAAATCAATGGTTTCATAATAGCTGAAATTGAAAATATAATCACTATAAATCGCTCCAGTGTCTTTGTTTTCAAGAGTATATTTTATTGATAGTGGTTCACTAAACAAAGGAGAGCCTTCTATACCATAATTATTTGGATCTATCTCGATAAAAAGTTTAAATCCATATGGAAAATATTCGGTCTTCTCAAACTGGTCAGGGTAATAGCTCTCGTCGTAAAGAACAGCAGGAGGAGAGTATGTGTGAACTTCTATTGACTCTTGAAATTCAAGGGGAATTGCATTGTAATTATAACTGTCGAGCTTCATCTCAAATAAAATTTTATTAGTATCAGGGGAAACTTCAGTTATAAGCGTTGATTGTACAGGTTCCGCGCCTTCAATGTCGTGATTAACGTTTCCAGCTCCAAAATTTATTAGATAATTTCCACTGTCCAAAATTCTCGCAGATGAAATAAATGTACTGTAATAAGTTGTGCCGAGCTCTTTGCCATATTGCCAAACCTGTTCAACTGTCATATTATCGGTGTCTATATGATATTCAACTGCTCTTGAATAGTTTTCACTATCAAGTAAGGATTCACCATCCTCTCCAGCACGCATATTTCCATTATCAAAGACAAGAAGATTGCCATCATCTGTGAGCGAAAGGGCGTGTTGACCATTTGGGTACTCTAAATCATCATCAATCGAGATTAGGAGATTATCTTTTGCAGGGTCGCTTTCAGAATATCCATAGTCTTCGCTTAAAATCCAATTTATCTCTTCTGTATCTTTGTCAATACTAATGATAGCTTGCTGTCTTCCAGAGGCAACTAATGAGTTTGTTTCTTCATCATAAAAAACTGAATTAATATGAATCCAGTCACCGGATCTTGAGTGAACTCCTATTCGAGCAACTCTGTTCATGTCCATATAGTCTTTATAATCCCACTCGTTGACAATTTCTCCGCTCTCTCTATCAATTTCTATAACAGTATCTTCAATATAAACTGTATCATCGGAAGTAGCTATTAGTAGGTTGTTATTTGGAAGTATCTCGAAACTATGATGTACTTCAAACGGTACTTTGTAATACTTAATTATTCTACCGAGATAGTCAATTTCGATAATGCCGTTTGAATAGCCTTCAATAAGTCCTTTTGTGGTAATACCGTATGGGTTTAAGAGAATTGTTCCTTCCTCAGTGAAAATTATATTAACTAAAAACCCTTCGTCCAGATAGAAACGGACTTCGCCGTTCGTATCTAAATAGTATGTATAGTCTCTAGCGTTCCCTTGAAAAGCGAGTGACATGATATACCCATCGCCATCCTTTGGGATTGTTATTTCAGCGCTGAAAGGTGCTGATGGAAGTGGCTCAGTAGTTATTTCATATGTGTAGTTTGAGATGTTACCTTTTTCATCAGTTGCTGTTATTAAAACTTGATTTGCTCTATCCTCATATAAGCAGATTACAGGAATTTCATGTGAAGTTTTAAATCCATCTATTGAAAGTGAGTACGGGACATCACCATCCACCGTATAGCTAATTGCAAGTGGTTCGTCACTTTCAAACATCACAACTGCGCAGAGGGGGTTAAAATCATATGGGTCTATTTTAATAAATGGGTTTTCAATAGAGTATTCCCCGTTTTTATATTCATTTTGAAGTTTGTTATAAAGCGATTGAGTTTTATCTAAATTTGCCATTTCAGCCTCTGAAACAGTTGGCTGTATTAAAACTTCAGCTGAAAGTTCCGTATCAATTGTTAGTTTAACTGTATCATAGCTTAAGTTTCCAATATTGAACTTTGTCGGTGGGTGCTCAAAAAAGAAAATATAATAAATTACAAACAAAGCAATAGCGATTATGATAGTTAAAGTGACTATTAATACATTTCTTTTAATTGAAGACATTTTTTACCCCTTTAATTTTTATGATTATTTTTGTACTTATCGGACAATCCTTTGCATATAACATTACAAAGGAGATAAATAATGGATATAGTTTTAAAGAAAGTTGCTGGTGTATCGAGAAGGGAAGCGGAAGTAGTTGTAAAAAGTGTTGATGAGCGGATAATTGAACTTCGCTGCAGACTTGAAAACGCTAAATGTAGATTTGATTTATGCGAAGATAATGCCGAAATTGAAGCTGTTATATATGAACTTCGTTCAATTGAAGCAACCCTTGCGACACTTCTGAAAGAAAAATAATTAATATTGGGGGATATGATGGTTATAGTGTTATTTACAATTATAGTGCTATTTATGATATTTATATATATTGTTTCAAAAAAAGGAATTCCACTGTTTTTGCTGTCCGCTGGATTTGGTATTTTAACACTATTTATCTGTAACCTATTATCCCTTTTACCTGAAATAGACCTTGTTACCGTTTTAATGTCGGTAGTGCTGTCGGCACCTGGGGTGATTGTTATGGTATTTTTACATATATTTTCGTTTATATAGCTGCCAGGATATATTTTAGAAATAGAGAAGAGCGTATGCTCTTTTTTATTTGCGCCTGTGTTTTGTGCCTCTTTTTACTTTTCCCTTGTTATTTCTAACTGTTGCATAGATATAGATAGCCACTGCAAGGAGCAAAATACCTATGATAATCCAAAAATATGGTGAGGACAGAATGTCATCTAAAAAATCGAAAAGACCGGTAACGGGACTGTAAGCAACAGACTCTGCGGCAATTAGCGGCACTCTTCCTATCTCTTCCCCTGCGAGCATAAACGAAATACTGCCTATTTCATCTCCAACATTTACAGGCGCTTCTACATATTCAGGTAGATTGTATACCTTTAAAACCGAGCTTTCATCGCCCTCATCTGGGATAAGTGTTATAAAATCTTCAGCAGACGCAAGTAGCACGATATCCCTATCATCACTGCCAACGACCGCTACTTCTGCTAAAACCTCTCCCTCTGTGGCTACTGCAGAGAGTATAAAGTCGGAGTTTATCCAGTCTACAAGTGCGCTTATATCATCAGCTGCTGTGTTTGTCGGGAGTAGAGCGCCGCTTTCGTCATACACAGCCCCACCTGTTGCAATTATGAGATAATCGATACTATCAATCGTTACAATAGTTGCGAAAGTCCGTCCGCTGTCACCTGTAGTGCCGGCCTTTATGCCCATAGCTCCTGCGATATAGTCATTGCTGTTCTTTCGAAGTAGTGTATTGTTTGGAATCATAAGGCGCTCGCCTGTGTATGAAGTAGCTGGAAGGGTGTAACTTGTGCTAAAAGCAAGCTCTGTAAATCCCGGTATTTCAAGTGCAGCTTTGATAATGCTGACCATATCGTTCATAGTAGTGACAGCGTCCTCGCTGTTACCACCGTATGAATTTGCAAATCTTGTGCTTAGCGCATCTGTTTCTATTGCAAAGTTGTTTAGCATATCGACAAAATCTTCTGGGTCGCCATCGCCGAAGTGGTAGGCTATAGAATGCGCCGCTTCAAAGCTTGATTGAATCATCATGGCATATAGCATATCTTCAAGTGAGAGTGTTTCACCTCGTCTTATGTCCGCGGTGTAGAGCGCCCCGCCATAGATATCATCAAATACTGCCGCAAGAGCAGTGACCTCAACGGAGGAAGGGTCGGATTCTTGCTCTAGAGCTACAGCTGCGGTTACTATCTGAACAAGCACACCGGGCGGTACTTTGCTGTCGGCGTTTTTCTCATAGATTATATCGCCACTCTCAAGGTCAACAACAATCGCCGCTTCGCTACCGACAGTAAAAGGCGGGGTAAATCTTGCGTGTGTTGTGAAAGGTACTACTATTAATAAAACAGCTGTTAAAAAAGCTGTTAGAATTGCTGTTAATTTTTTCAAATTTCATCTCTCCACTTTTTTTTTGAAAAGTAATATGGTATACTTACTTATGATAGGCAAAAATTATTAATTTATTTTGTCAGAAACATTATACCAAAAAAATCCGAATAAGAAAAGAGGAGTAAATATGAAATTCAATACTAAATCTATCCATGCGGGTTATATACCCGACGAAACAAAGAGCAATGTGCCTCCGATATATATGACATCGGGATACAGCCTTGATGATACAGAGAATGCAGCAGGGCTTTTTGAGCTAACACGAGAAGGTCATATCTACTCAAGACTTACAAACCCAACATGTGATGTTTTCGAGAAGAGAATAGCGGCACTTGAGGGTGGCGTTGGTGCGGTTGCGTTTTCTTCGGGTCATGCGGCAATGTTCTCAACTATATTTAACCTCGCGTGCGCTGGGGATGAAATAGTTTCATCGCTTAATATTTACGGCGGCGCTGTTAATATGTTTGGTATCTCACTAAAAAGACTTGGCATCGATGTGAAGTTTGTTCAAGTTGATGATTTAAAAGCTTGGGAAGCAGCTATTACAGACAAAACAAAGGCGCTATTTGTTGAAACAATAGGCAACCCAAATGCCGATGTTGCAGATATAGCAGCTCTATCAAACCTTGCAAGTAAATACGAGATACCGCTAATAGTCGACAGCACTTTCACAACACCAGCGGTTGTTCGTCCAATCGAGCTTGGCGCTGATATCGTTATCCATTCAGCTACTAAATTCATAGGTGGCCACGGTGGCGTTATGGGTGGCGTTGTTGTTGATAGCGGAAAGTTTAAATTTAAAGGCAACAAAAAGTTCCCACTATACAATGAGCCAGACCCATCTTACCACGGAATAGTATTTTCAGATACTTTTGCTGGAAGTGAGTTTATAACAAGGCTTCGTGTTCTTATAATGAGAGATTTCGGTGCTTGTATGTCGCCATTTAATGCGTTTATGATGATACAAGGTCTTGAAACTCTACCGCTTCGCATGGAGCGACAAGGGCAAAACGCTCTTGAAATTGCAGCATACCTCGAAGGTCATAGCGCTGTGAAAAAGGTTAATTTTCCAGGTCTTCAAAGCAATAAATATAACGGCTTAGCAGTTGATCAGTTTGATGGATTTGGCGCAATTATGACATTTGAACTTAAAGGTGGCCGTGAAGATTGCGGAAACTTCTGTGACGCACTAAAACTTATTCGCATAATTGCAAATGTTGGTGATGTCAGAACGATGGTTATCCACCCAGCGACAACAACACACAGCCAGCTAACAAAAGAGCAACTTATAGCTTCAGGTATAACTGAAACAACTATCAGACTCTCAGTAGGTGCTGAGGATATCGAAGATATAAAAGCCGATATCGAGCAGGCGCTTGCAGTTGCTTATAAATAAGAGGTAAAGATGATATATTTTTCTGCCGATTTTCACGGCGATATAGAAAGATTTAAAGCAAAAGGGGTTAAAAAGCTTAAAAAGCGCGATACCCTTGTTATCTGTGGTGATTTTGGATTTATCTGGAAAGACGATGCCGCCGAGAAAAAACTTCTCGCTAAAATAGCAAAGAGCAAATTCAGAATTTTAGCGGTTGACGGTAGCAATGAGAACTTCGATATCCTTGATAAATACGAGATAACTGATACCGATATAGGCAGAGCTCGAAAGATTGGTAAAAACCTATATATTGCGCTTCGTGGTGAAGTTTATAATATCGAGGACAAAACTGTTTTTACCTTTGGTGGCGGACTTGACGATGAGTATGCAAATAAAGAGATTGGCGTCGGATATTTTGCAGAGTGTAACCCCTCTGACGATGAGTACAAGAGAGCAGAGGATAATCTCGCAAAGCTACAAAGTGTCGATTATATTGCAACTCACATAGCGCCCGCGAAAATTCATAAGATTATGAGCGGTGAGAGGGAAGAAACGCTCCGACTCACAACATTTTTAGAGCAGGTGCGAGATAGAATAAAGTTCACACAGTGGTATTTTGGTAGATACCATAAAGATAAACTTATACCACCGCAGTTTACAGCCGTTTTCAAAGAGGTTGTGGCTGGAAAATAAAAAATTAAGCGGGGGGCTGTGTTTCACAGTGCCCCGCAAATTATTAGGAGGATATTATGATAACATCAAATGTAGCATTCTACCCGACGCTGTCAATAGAAAAAACAGAGCATTTTTACAGAGAAATAATAGGGCTTGAAAAGGTTTTTGGAAACGAGAGCTTTGTTGTTTTCGACTGTGTAAAGGGGCACTTTGGTTTTGTCTTAACCGATGATGAGAGCAAAATACCAAAAGGGCTTTGCCTATCTCTCAACTGCGATAGTGAAGTTGCGGTCGATGAGCAGTATAAAAGAGTTTTAGCGCTCGGCGCCGACACAGTAGCACCTCCAAAAAAACACGATAAATTCCCAGTCTACTCGTTTTATATAAATGAGCCAAATGGATATCTTCTGGAGTTTCAAAAGATAGAGAATATTTTGATTTAAGAGGTGGCTTATGAGCTTTGATGTTGCAAAACTAAAGTGGACAAACGCTCCGAGAAAATACTCTATAACAGAGCAGAAAATAGAAATCACAACCGAGCCGCATACCGATTTATGGCAGAGAACATATTATAAGTTTAGAAATGATAATGCGCCAGTTTTGCAGATGGAAACAGAGAAACAGGAGTTTTCCTTTGAGGTTTTGGTGCACTTTGATAGCAAGAAAAACTTCGATCAAGCGGGAATAGCTATCTATCTTGACAGCGAAAACTGGATAAAATCATCAATAGAATATGGTGATGAAAAAACCGCATTTCTCGGCGCAGTTGTGACAAACAACGGATACTCCGACTGGTCAACAAGCGAGATTTCAGCTGATATAAAAAGCATGTGGTTTCGGCTGAGTCGCAGAGGGAGCGACTTTTGCATAGAAAATTCTTATGACGGAAAGCAATATCAACAGATAAGAATTTGTCATCTGTTTAATGCAAAGGAAACTATAAACTTTGGAGTTTATGCTTGCAGTCCTGAGGAGTCCTCATTTAAGTCGGTTTTTACTGATTTCAAGATGACCGAGTGTAAATGGGCATTGCATACGGGGCAACAACCTGATGACGATTTGATTTAGGTTTATGCAAGAAAAGAGCGATGTGATATCACATCGCTTTTAATTATTTGTTTTCACTGCTGTTATTTGCAGTAAGGATTAAGTATTAGCAAAGATTAGCCCCACTCTGTGCGGCGGCGCTTCGCTCCCTTTTTGCAGGTGTTATTTAACCCGTTCGCTCACAGGTGAGCTCTCTCGAATCGATAGCCACTGGCTATCGACGCTCATCTCTTGCCGCATTGTCGTGGCAATAATTTTGATTTGATTTAGTCACATTCGCTCACAGGTTCACTCATTCGAATAGATAGCCACTGGCTATCTACGCTTCGCCCCACTCTGTGCGGCGGCGCTTCGCTCCCTT
>CAYJJJ010000034.1:0-5091 GCA_964370465.1 uncultured Oscillospiraceae bacterium | reverse complement strand
CGCTTCGCCCCACTCTGTGCGGCGGCGCTTCGCTCCCTTCACTTACTCTGCCGCAGGCAGCGTTCGGTCGCTCACATACTCTCCGGTGCATCAACATTGAGAAGTGTCAGTGCATTTTTTATAACTGTTGCGGTTGCGTGGCAGAGGGATAGACGTGCATAAGTTAGCTCGTCGTTGTCGCCCTTAACCTGACATGCGTTGTAGAACTTGTGGAAAGCGGCGGCGGTGTCTGATAAAAATCTCGTTATCGATGATGGGTCGTTTGCGCTGGCCGCTCCTATAACCGTCTGTGGGAATGATGCAAGTGCTCGTATAAGCTCTATCTCTGTCGGGTCGCCGAGAGGGGATAGAGTTAGATTATCGGTTGTTGTTATCTCTTTGCCGAGGGCACGAAGATTTTTTATAATCGAGCAGATTCTTGCATGTGCATACTGAACATAATAAACAGGGTTTTGGCTTGACTGCTCAACTGCAAGCGATAAGTCGAAGTCCATCTGGCTTGATGGCTCACGCATAGTGAAGAAATATCTCGCCGCATCTATCGGGATATCTTCGAGTAGGTCTGCAAGGGTTATGCTCTTGCCTGTCCTCTTGCTCATACGAACAACTTCGCCGTCACGCAGAAGTCTTACCATCTGCATAAGGATAATAGAGAGGTCGTCGCCGCAAAGACCTATTGCATCGAGAGCACTCTGCATCCTTGCAACGTGACCGTGGTGGTCAGCGCCCCATATGTTTATAACTTTTTTAAAGCCTCTATCGACAAACTTGTTTTTATGGTAGGCGATATCTGATGCAAAGTAGGTGGGGAAGCCATTACCACGAATAAGCACAACATCCTTTAGCTCTTCAATCTCTTTCTCTTTGAGCTTTTTGCCGCTTTTTTCAAGTCTTGTGCGGACGTTGTGGGCATTTTTGTAAAATAGAGCGCCTTCAACTCTATATGTTTGGTCCTTTTCGGTGAGATTTTCTACAACTTTATCAACTTCACCGCTCTCATATAGCGAGCTCTCAAAGAACCAGTTGTCAAACTCAACTTTATAGCGGAGCAAATCTGTACGGAGTTTCTCAACGTTTAGAGGCAGTGCAAAAGCGATAAGTGCATCTTTACGTGTTGTATCATCTGCAGTTTTGTATATGTCGCCATGAAGCTCATAGAACTGCATTGCACGCTCTTTTATATCATCGCCATGGTATCCATCTTCAGGAAACTCGATGTTTTCCTCACCGTGGATAATCTGTAGGTATCTTGCCTGAAGCGAAAGACCGAATTTTTCAATTTGGTTGCCGAAATCGTTTACATAAAACTCTGTTGTAACATCATATCCAGCGAATCTGAGTATACGAGCAAGGCTGTCGCCAATAGCGCCACCGCGTGCATTTCCCATATGCATAGGGCCTGTTGGGTTTGCTGAAACGAATTCAACCATAACTTTTTCACTCTGACCAAAGTCTGAGCTACCGTATTTCTCACCCTCATTTAAAACATCAAAAACAACGTCCTCAAAATAGCTTTTTTTGACTTTAAAGTTTAGAAATCCAGGGCCTGCTGCCTCGCAACTCTCGATATTGCTATCTGAAAAGTCGATACTCTCGACTATCTGCGCCGCTATATCACGGGGAGCTTTTTTAATAGCTCGTCCCGAAACGAGGGCGAAGTTTGAGGCGAAATCGCCGTTAGATGTGTCGGCTGGAATTTCCACCAAAAAATCGGGAAGCTCTACGTCAAATAGAGCGCCCGCCGTCTTCTTTATTAAATCTTTAATCTCTGCAGCTGTTGCCGCCTGTCTGTTAAACATCTCTTTCCTGTTGCTCCTTTACGGTAATGTGTATTTCATTCTCGCTTGCAAGCGAGGTGTTTATATCAAGGGTGTAGGACATATGTAACTCGCCGCCGTTGTCGTTGAAATCGAGCTTTATGTCACTTCCCATAACGCCTACTGTTATATCGCCATAACCTGTTGAATATCTGCTCTGGTGGCGCACCCCTTTTTCAACGGTTATAGTGTTTCGCACCTGACCGTATCTGTTCATAGAAACCTTTTTTGGGTCTATTGAAACAACGGTATTGCACCCTTTAAAACCGCTCATATCACTCTCTTCATAGGCAATAAAATACTTATCGTCTTTTTTAAAGAAGTGTCCTATTGTTATAAGTTCTGTCGAGTCGTTATCCTCGCCTTGACGTTGAACTCCTCGTATATTGATTACTACGTTTTTCTTCAATTTCCTAAACCTCCTAAAAATTCGTAACCGAAACTTTTGTAATCTCTTCTATATTACTATCTAAAAACATCGATGCAAGCTCGCGAAATCCTTGAGTTGCATCACTCACGAAAAATTCACAACTTCCACTTCCACTTTCATTTAGCATATCAAGTGAGCTGAGAATATCTGCCGCCTTTTTCGCAACCTCTATTCCGCTATCGATAAGTGTTATCGAGCTTCCGAGGTATTCAGCTATTGCACCTTTTAAGAGGGGGTAGTGGGTGCATCCTAAAATAAGGGTGTCTATATCTGTATCTTTAAACTCTTCAAGGTAGAGTTTGACAACCGACTTTGCAATCTCATTTTCTTTATCGTAAACGCCGTCCTCAACTATCGGTACAAAGAGTGGACATGCCTTGCTTTTTATTTTAGCGTCTGCACACTGTCTATTGATTTCACTGACAAAAGAGTTTGAAGCAATAGTGGCTTTTGTCGCAATAACGCCGATATTTTTATTTTTTGACTTTTTTGTTGCGGCAGAAACTGTCGGCTCTATAACCGATATAAATGGAAGATCTACCGATTTTATAAACTCATCATCTATATTAGAGCAGACAGTGCCACAAGCGGCAATTACCATCTTAACATCCATCGACTTCAAAAATGCAATATCCTGTCTTGTGTAGTTTAATATAGTATCGCGGCTACGGGTACCGTAAGGCACTCTACCGGTATCGCCAAAATAGATGAAATCTTCATTTGGTAGAATTTTAATAAGCTCACGAAGCGCTGTAAGTCCGCCAAGGCCTGAATCGAAAACCCCGATAGGTTTTTTGTTCATCGAGTGACATCCTCCTTGTTTAGAGCGAGTGTTATAAGTTCATCTAAGAGCGCAGGGTAGCTTTTGCCTGTCGCCATAATCATCTTTGGAAACATCGATATCGATGTAAAGCCTGGAATTGTGTTTATTTCATTTAGCAGTATAGTGTTATCAGAGGTTAAAAAGAAATCAACTCTTGCAAATCCCTCGCAACCGAGAGTTTTATATGCTTTTATAGCAAGGCGCTTTATCTCATCAGAAGTTGCAGGTTCTATGTTTGCGGGTATTATAGTTTTTGAGGTACCGAGCAGGTACTTTGCATCGTAGTCATAGAAATCGTTTGAAGAGAGAATTTCACCGAGCTCACCACAGTAAGGTGCGTTGTTTCCGACAACAGCCGCCTCAATCTCACGACAGTTAATAGCTTTTTCAACGATAATCTTCGAGTCGTGTGCTTTAGCAAGGTTTACAGACATCTTAAGCTCTTCGGCGTTTGATGCTTTATTAACGCCAACGCTACTTCCCGAGTTTGCAGGTTTTACAAAAACAGGGTAGCCGAGTATCTTTGAAACTTTATCTTCAATCGGCGCAAAATCGTCGGTCTCAGATTTTATAAAAGTAAGATATGGGGTGTTATTTATCCCAGCGGCTGTGAGCATAGTTTTTGCAACAGCTTTATCCATGCATACAGCAGAGGCAAGTGCCCCACAACCGACACAGGGAATACCTGCGAAATGGCAAAGGCCCTGAATGGTGCCGTCCTCGCCGTTCTTGCCGTGCAAAACAGGGAATACAGCGTCAACTTTTAGGTTTGTGAAACTGCCGTCAGAGAGCATGTTGACAAGCCCGTGCACACGGCGGTCCGCTGAAATAGTCGTCGGAACACAGTCGCTATCGGTCTCCCAAGCGCCACTCTCTATAGCCGATGGGTCGCCTGGATAGAGAAGCATTCTGCCCTTTTTTGTTATTCCAACAGTAATTACCTCGTATTTATCACGGGGAAGATTAGATATTACCGAAGTTGCCGACATAAGCGACACTTCATGCTCAGAGGATACCCCTCCGAAAATAACAGCGATGCGAAGTTTAGCCAAAATAACGCCTCCAAAAAAGTTTTAAAATCACGAAAGTAAAAGATATTTTCAAAAAAATGAAATAAGGGGTTGAAAAAGCTTATACTATTCATTATTATATTAAGTGTTAGATATAGGTTTTGCAGTAAATTGCGATTAGCCATAATATTTTATCATAAATCGCTCTTTTTTTCAATTGCTACATAAAATTATATGCAAAAAATAAAAATAGTTGCAATAATACTTGACTATATATATTCTTTATGATAAAATACTAATACCTCGATTCGTAGGTTTATTTTTTTGTGTTAATTTTAACGCAAATACGAGGGAGGCAAAATAGGTCTTTAAGTTAAAAAAGAGAGGTGCCGAAAGATGAGAGTAAAAATTACAATGGCATGCACAGAGTGCAAGCAGCGCAACTACAACACAATGAAAAACAAGAAGAACACACCAGACAGAATTGAAATGAGCAAATACTGCAGATTCTGCCGCAAACACACTCCTCACAAGGAAACAAAATAAAGGCAGGTAAAATTATGGCTGAAAACAAACCAGTTACCAAAAACAAAAAGCCTGGACTTATGAAGAGGATGGGCAAGTTCTTCTCAGATGCAAAAGGTGAGTTTAAAAAGGTTGTATGGCCAGAGCGACGCAAAGCGATAAATAATGTATTTGTCGTAGCAGGCATGGTTCTCTGTGCGGGAGTCGTTATCTGGGTTTTAGACTTTTTATTGGGACTTGCAGTAAGACTACTTCTTAAAGGGTAGCTTTCAGTTTGGAGGTAACAGTGTCACAAGAAGCAAAATGGTATGTAGCACATACATACTCAGGCTACGAAAACAAGGTTGCAAACAACATTATGAAAGCTGTTGAAAACAGACGCCTTGAGGAATTTGTAGATGAGGTGCGTGTTCCTACAGAAGTTGTACAGGAAATAGATAAAAACGGAAAACAAAAGGAAGTTGAGAGAAAAACTTTCCCAGGATA
>CAYJJJ010000033.1:0-17161 GCA_964370465.1 uncultured Oscillospiraceae bacterium | reverse complement strand
GAGTAGTAATATGTCTGCTGAGTGGTGTAGTTACCTATCAAAGCGTATTTGCCGTTATAGAAAAAATAGTTGCCATACCCCTTCTGTTTCTTCAAACTGCTAAGGGTGAGTTTTTGAGGTTTACCTCGTTTTGTTTTAGGCAGTATAATGCTTCCATCGTTGCTTGTTTGCAGATTTAAATGTAGTTCGTGATAATAATCGTCACCTATTTCAACCTCTTTTCTGATGACATCTCCATCACGATAGATAAAGTGGGTATCAGAAAGCTCCATTTTAATCCATTCTGGTGGAACTGGCTCCAACCCGAGGTATTCTCTTTGATGATTTGTCAGCTCACGAGTTTTCATGTGTCCCTCCATAGTTTATTTTAGAAATTCTAATATAACCGCTCGAAGTGGGGCTCCTTATGCATTTTGAAAGTACCGTCTGTCTTTTTGGGGTGTCTTTTTGAGGTTGCCCCGCCACCGCCCGCAGGCTTTGCCTTTGCGGTGAACACTTTGTGTTCACCGCTCACACCGCCTTTGGCGGTGCGGGCGGTGGCGGGCAAGCGGGTAGTTTCGCTAAAAAATCTTTAAAATGAGGAAACCAAACAATCTTTTCAAATCACTTTCCCTTAAAAGAGCAGATACTCTGCAATATACAGTTTTGGCATTTTGGGCTTCGGGCGGTGCAAACTGCTCGTCCGTGGTCGACAAACCTGTGGCAGAGCTCGTTTGCAATGCTCATATCCAATATCTTTTCAAGTTGCCGCTCAACCTTTAGCGGGTCGGTGCTACCATCAGTAAGGCCTATTCTGCCAGAAAGACGGATACAATGGGTATCGCAGACTATTGCTGGTTTCCCGAAAATGTCGCCAAGGATAAGATTAGCGCTTTTTCTGCCAACACCAGGTAGTGTTAGAAGTTCCTCCATAGTATCGGGCACTTCGCCTGAAAACCGCAGAATTAATGCTCTGCTCATAAGAATCAAGTCCCGAGCCTTAGTTTTATAAAGCCCACATGGACGCACAATCTCCTCAACATCTTCGTTCTCTGCCTCTGCAAGTGATTTTATTGTCGGGAATTTTTCGAAAAGTGTAGGGGTTGTTTTGTTAACACGGGCATCGGTGCACTGCGCTGCAAGACGCACCGCTACAAGTAGGCGAAAAGGGTCACGGTCAACAAGGGTGCAGTCAGAATCTGGGTATTCACTTAAAAGTCGCTCCCAAACAAGGGCGGCTTTTTGCTTTTTTGTCATAATGGTTCTCCATTCTTTTGCTTTAATTTGATGAAACGCTATGCTATTATCACCCAAATCAAAAGGAGTGATAAAAGCATTATTTGTATCTGTTTTGGTTGCCTCTTATGAAAAGTGGCGAGAAAAGTGATAGATAAATTGAACTAAATTTTGAAATTTATTTCAAACTATTCCTCTTTTACTTGAAAGTTTTATACAAAGGATTTATAATTAAGTAATAGTGCGATTAGTTTGCGCATTTTGTGAGAAATCGATAGAACTAAAATCGGTTTTCACATCTATATAATAATAAAAAACGAGGAGAAATGCAAATGTATAAAAATCTATATGACGTAGTTTCGTTTCTAAATGAAAAAGACCCCGAAATTTCGGTGGCACTCGATGCAGAACTTAAAAGACAGCGCAGAAATATAGAGCTAATTGCTTCTGAGAATATAGTTTCACCCGAGGTTTTAGCGGCGATGGGTACAGTGCTTACAAATAAATATGCAGAAGGCTACCCATCAAAAAGATACTATGGCGGATGCGAGAAGGTAGATGTTATAGAGAATTTAGCGAGAGATAGAGTCTGTAAGCTCTTTGGTGCTGATCACGCAAACGTTCAGCCGCACAGCGGTGCACAGGCAAACCTTGCAGTTTATTTTGCCTTTCTAAAACCGGGGGACACAATTCTCGGTATGTCGCTTGCGGACGGTGGACATCTAACTCACGGCTCACCTGTTAATATGTCGGGCGCTTACTATAACTTTGTTTCATACGGTGTCGAGGAAAACGGTTATATAGATTACGATAAACTTAGTGAAGTTGCAAAAGAATGCAAACCAAAAATGATAGTGGCTGGTGCTTCTGCATATCCGAGAGCTATTGATTTTGAGAAAATTGGCGAGATAGCAAAAGAGGTAGGGGCGCTATTTATGGTCGATATGGCACATATAGCAGGGCTTGTCGCGGCAGGTGAGCATCAAAATCCAATACCTTTTGCAGATATAGTCACCTCAACTACCCATAAAACGCTAAGAGGACCACGCGGTGGACTTATCCTCTGCAAAGAAGAGCATGCAAAAGCGGTAGACAAGGCGATTTTCCCAGGTACACAGGGAGGCCCGCTACTACATATAATTGCGTCAAAGGCGGTTGCTTTTGGCGAGGCATTATCTGATGATTTTAAAGCTTACCAGAGTCAAATCGTGAAAAATGCGGCGGCAATGGCGGATGAGTTTAGAAGCCTTGGAGTCAAGATGGTTTCAGGTGGAACTGATAATCATTTAATACTACTTGACCTTACAAACACCGAGATAACAGGTAAAGAGCTTGAGCATAACCTCGATGAGGTTTATATAACTGTTAACAAAAATGCGATACCAAACGACCCGAAATCTCCATTTATAACAAGCGGTATTCGAGTGGGAACACCTGCTGTGACAACTCGTGGATTTAACGAGGAGGATTGCAGAGAAATTGCAAGACTTATCAAGATGGTAATTGATGATTTCGAGGGTAACAAAGAAGCGGTAATCAAAAGAGTCGATGCTCTTTGTGCGAAATACCCACTATATGAATAAAGCGGAGGAAGTGGCGTGAACAGACCCCTTGCAAGCCTAATAAGACCGCAGACGCTCGATGATGTTGTCGGTCAAAAGCACCTCGTAGGTCCTCGGGGTATTCTTCGTCGTGTTATAAAGTCGGACTATATCCCAAATATGATTTTTTATGGGCCATCAGGCGTTGGGAAGACGACGATTGCTTCAATAATAGCAAAACAGGCAGGGCGAAACTTGCATATTCTAAACGGAACTGCCGCCTCAACGAAGGACATTAAAGAGGTTATAGCGGAAGTAGGCACTTTGCAATCAACTGCGGGCGTTATCCTCTACCTCGATGAGATTCAGTACCTCAACAAAAAACAGCAACAGTCGCTCCTTGAGCATATCGAGAACGGCGACATAACCCTTATCGCTTCAACAACCGAAAACCCGTATTTTTATATCTACAACGCAATTCTATCAAGATGCACCGTCTTTGAATTTTTGCCAGTTGACAAAGATGATATCATGGCGGCTGTTAGCCGTGGGTTTGAAATGCTCGCAAAAGAGAAGGGCGAAGTTTTAATAGACGATGAAATAATTGAAACTATTGCAGTGGGTTGTGGCGGAGATGTCAGGAAGGCGCTCAATGCAGTGGAGCTTGCTTATCACTCAGCGGAGGGCGAGCCACTTGCAGTTGACATAGAAAGCGTTAAAACCTTCATTCAGAAGAGCAACTTTAGGTATGATAGGGATAGCGATGCCCATTATGATATACTGTCTGCATTTCACAAGTCGATGAGGGGGAGTGACCCCGACGCAACCCTCCACTATCTCGCAAGGCTTATTGTTGCGGGGGACTTGCCATCTATCTGCAGAAGACTGCTCGCTTGCGCCAGTGAAGACGTTGGTCTTGCATACAGCAACTGCGCAGTTATAGTGAAATCGTGCGTCGATAGTGCGCTGCAACTCGGTTTCCCAGAGGCGCAACTACCACTTGCCCATGCGGCACTATCTATTGCGACATCCCCGAAATCAAACTCAGTTTCATCGGCTATTTCGGCGGCAGTTTATGATGTGCAAAATATCGAGTATGGCGATATCCCAACCGATATAAAAGATGCTCATTACAGCGGAGCGAAAAAGCTCGGGCACGGACAGGGGTACGTCTATCCTCACGGAAAACCAAACAACTATGTAAAACAGCAGTATCTACCGGATAAGCTGCTCGGAACGGTCTATTATGAGTATGGAAGTAACAAGTACGAGCAGAGCATAAAGGCGTTTTTCGAGAGGATTAAAGGCGAGGCTGATAAAAAATAGAAAGTAAAAAAATCCGCCTTATGGCGGATTTTTTGTTTATCGAAAAATTATATATTAATTCAGAGTTTTTTCAAAACATATAAACCGAAAGATGAAATGTAGGGTCGGCGTCCCCGACGACCCGAAATCCATCGCTTGGCGGATTTTTTTGTTAGACAATATCAAAATGGACGGGTGTGTTTATTATTTTGCGAATTTCGTTTCTATCTTTGCTTTGGCCGAGCGCCCAGATAAGCTTTGTGACGATAGCCTCAGTGGACATATTGTAAGCTTCTATAATATCAAACTTTTTCTTTATCTGGTAGCCGACTTGATATTTTTCCATATCGCTACCCTCGTATGGCACTTGGGTGCTAATTACAACTATTTTTCCACTGTCGATAAAGCGCTCAACTGCCAGTGCGAGCTCACCGTCATCGCCGCCAGGTAGTCCACCGACACCAAAACTTTGCAGAATTATACCCTCATAGTCGTCAATTACCTTGTGGAGAATGTCTGCACGCATTCCAGGGATTAATGTGAGTAGCAGAACACGCTCCTCGAGAGTGTCGTAAAAAACAGGATCTTCTTTATATTCAATATTCGTAAGGTAGGGAATGATTTTGTTATCACGAATTACTGCCACTTCAGGATAATCCACAGATGAAAAGGCATTAAAGCTCTTTGTCCGCTCTTTTCGCGCCCTTGTACCGAGAATAACTTTTCCGTCAAAGACGATAGAAACACCGTGTGCGCCGTCATAAGTTGCGTAGAGCAGAGCGTTTTTTAGATTTCTCTTAGCATCGGTGCTGTCGCTGACTATTGATTTTTGTGAGCCGGTTATTACTATCGGTTTTTTTGAGTATTGAATTAGGTAGGAGAGGGCGGCGGAGGTGTATGCCATAGTGTCTGTGCCATGTGTTATAACAAAACCGTCATAGTTCTGGTAGTTTTCTTTAATCGCCCTGCTTATTTTCAGCCAGTGTGATGGGTTTACATTGGTGCTGTCGATGTTCATCAGCTGAATAGTTTCTATTTCACAATCGCTACGTATATCCGAAACAGAGCTTAAAAGCTCGTTTGAAGATAGCTGTGGCACAAGGCCTGTTTCGCTTTTTACAGAGGCGATAGTGCCACCTGTTGCTAAGAGTAGAATTTTTTTCATCTAAAGTATCCTTTTATTTATATTGTTGCCAGATGTGAGAAAAGTAGTAGTTTGATTTATGGTGTGAGGGGTATGTCAGCCACCGCCGCCCGAGACCGCCGAAGGCGTGTCTACTAACTGCCCACGTAGTGGGCAGTTAGTAGAACACAGCGAAGCTGTGTTCTCGGGCGGCGGGGTGCTATAAACTGCAAAATATTAAAGTTTTACAGCCTTTGTATTATAATATTTTGAGAAAAAATCTTTGATTCCATCGCTGTCGCCACTTTCAAAAAAACCAGTTATAGCAAATCCGCAGTCGAGCTGATTGCCAATAAGGTCTTTTACAGTGTGGCTATATTCAACGGCTTTTTTTGCCGCAATAAACTCCTTTGCCTCATCTTTATCCATTTCATCAAATGAGTTATACGGCAGTTTATTTGAAGCGACATAAACCCCTTTATCATAGGCGTTTCCATCGAAAATATAGATATGAGGATTTGTGAAACCGAGCAGAAAACTGCCGCCCACTCTCAAAACCCTGTAACACTCCCGAAAAACTGGGAGAGTATCCTCAACATAGGTAAGCGAAACAGGGCAGAATATCACATCAAAATAATTATCTTCAAACATCGAAAGGTTAGCCATATCTGATTTAACCGTTTTTATTTGCAGTTTATCACGATGTCCCACCATAATATCCCGCTCAAGCTGTTTTTGCGAGATATCCAGAACAGTGACATCGCATCCAAGCGCTGCAAAAATAGGCCCTTGTTGACCGCCGCCGGATGCAAGGCAAAGTACCCGTAGTCCTTCCAATTTTTCAGGAAGCCAGTCCCTTGGCATTGGTGGATTGCCACCTAAACTTAGTGAAAATTCGCCTTTTTTCGCTTTGTTTACGATAGTTGTTGAAACTGGAACAGTCCACCTGATGTTTTCATCTGCTTTTTTGTCCCATGCAAGCTCATTGTGCGTCTGTTTAGTGTTCATTTTTCACCTCGTTACAGAATTTTTTATACAAAAATGCCAACTAACTAAATTATTAAATTAAAGTATGTTAATTGGCATTTACTTCTGCTTAAAAGAAACGATTTTCGTGGTTATGATTATAGGTGTTTTTTACAATGTGAAATTGTAATTTCAGATATATTAATTGATTTTATTATTTTTTGCCCAGTCACTCATCCAAATAGAAGGCTTTGACTCCTCTTGTACACGCATAAGTTTAATAACAGTCTGATTTCTGCAACAAACCAAAGCTCCGCCATCATTGCAAATTTCGATTATATCACCAGGATTATGATTATTGGCAGTTGAGTTTGTATACTCTGTTTGGAGAACTGTTATTTTTCTCTCGCCAATCATAAAATAAGCACCTGGATAGGGTTTTGTTTGTGCCCTTATAAAATCATGGAGCGTTGATGCATCCATATCGAAGGTAAAAAGTCCGTCAGTTGGTCTTCTTCGCTTATAGTAGGTAGCTTTGCTATCATCTTGCTCGATTTTATCGAAAATTCCATTTGACCACTTGTCGATATTTTTAATAATTGCTCTTTGCGAGGCCGCAGCTACCTTTTCATAAACAGTATATACGTTATCATAAGTTTCTATATTGAAAAATTCCTGTGCATATATTATTCCCTTGTCATACTCTTCGACCATCTCAAAGAAAGTATCGCCCCATTCACGCTCACCGGTGAGAACTGCCCAGTTAACACAAGCAGCGCCTCTGCCGCGTGGAAGTGGTGCTGGATGCTCTCCGATACAACCGTATTTTGGCAGATTTAGAAGCTCGTCGCCAAATTTCTGAGACCAACCTGATTGGATAATAATATCTGCGTCTTTCTCGCGAATCCAATTTAAGGTGACTTCATCATTAACATTATCACAATAGTGGATAGGAATATTGTATTTAATTGAAAGGTCGAAATATGAATCGAAATTCGCCTTGTTAACAGCCTGTTTTTCATTTAGATTAACAATTCCAACAACATCTGTCTTATTGATAGAATCGTTATTATAGATTTCCTCTATCATATATCTTGCAACATTAGTACAAGAAATAAAAATTACTTTACCCATTTTTATTACCCCCGAATTAGCATTTTGATTGGAATAAATCCCTCTGCATACTGAACTTTGTTGCCGTATCCCCAGATATATGTCTTTTGTAAACTTGTTTCAAACAATCTGTTAAATCTATCGTGGTCACCCTGATAACAGTAGAGTGAATCTCTTTTTTTCTCATAGTAATCAGAAATATCAAAAAACACTGTGGGATTAAACTGATTTTCAATAATATAGCCATTGCTTTGATAAGAAAATATATTATCGCAATGTCTTGCGGCGGTTAAACACAATTGTGATGCTGCAACATGGTCTTGATTCATATCTGATGAGTGATGGATAAAAACAGTATCAATTTTTTTCTCGAAAATTATGCTTTCTATCCGTTGCATTATGTGAGCGGAATATGTCAAATGATTGCATTCAACTGGTACAAAGTCGGTTATTTCAGTTACACCTAAAACTTCACATGCATTCTTGCTATCTTCTTTACTTGTGTTAAAAGAAACATCAATGCCCATTTGCACAAACTTTGTAACATTATCAGTAAGTGTTAATTTATATACTTCTTTACCCTCGGCAGCAAACTTCGCCATTGTTCCGCCACAACCGAGTTCGGCATCGTCAAAATGGGCGCCTATGACTAAAATTTTATCCATTTAATATCTCCTTGTTTCTAATATCATAAATAATATATCAGCTACGCCGCAATGTCAATCACAAGCACTGCACCTAGCTAAGCGCTCTATTCAGATATATCTGTTCTTGTGTATTCATCTTTTTCGCGCGGTTTAAAGCTGTTGCTTTTTGATTTATCATAGACGGTATAAGTGTTTTTGCCAACACTCTTAGAATGATACATAGCGACATCGGAAGCTTTAAATAAAGTTTCAAAATCAGTGCCATCTTTTGGTGTGGTAGCGATACCGACACTGCCTGTAATATTTATCGAAACACCGTTATCAGCATGATAAGTTTTATTGATTGTATTTAATATACCTACAGCTTTTTTTATGATTGTAGAATCTTTTTGCGGGCCAATCATGAATACTACGAATTCATCTCCACCTATTCTGCCGACTAAATCTTGTTCTCTAAAAAGAGCGCTAACTTTGTTATAAACCTCTATTAAAACTTCATCGCCTTTTTGGTGACCCATATTGTCGTTTATCCCTTTGAAGTTATCGAGATCGAACATATAAAGTGAGCCGGTAACATCGTTTTTAATGTTTTCGTTGACTTTTTTAGCAAACGTCTTATTATTATAAGCGCCTGTCAGTGGGTCAGTTTCGGCTTTTTTGCGGAGTCTAAGTTCTTGTTGTTTTGCTTTGTCTATTTCATCAATTGTGAAAATAGCTATAACATCGCCGCCAACTGGAGGTAGTTCGATATTAATTCTCATTCGGTACCAAAGATATGCATCTGAAGCTTTAGAGCTCGGATCATCTATATATGAATCAATCTCTGTTGAGCGAAACTCATATACCAACTCACTGTTATTACTCTGAAGGGACTCCAAAAGATACTCGGCACTTATTCTATTCATAACATCGAAATCGTCTGGATACAGGTGGTTTCTTGGATCCGAACAGAAAAAATCATGGATTGTTAAATCGGGGTTCGGTATTTCTTTTTCCTCTGAATTTACAACAATTCTCATTATACTATCTTTAGTGCAGTTTGCTTCAATAACAATCTCAGCAAAGTTGAAAACAGCAGAGGTTAAAACCTTGTCTTTTTCTATTTGATTTTCAAGCTCAATATTTTTTTCCTTGAGAATTCCAAGATTTGCAATCCATAAAAGCAAAATTAGCATTATATAGAAAAACAATAGTATGCCAAGTATTATAATAATCTCATGGATGGCCAATCGAGCGGAAAATACATCTATATAAAACAGATCAGCATTAATAATTATAAATCCATTTAATAAAACTGAGAAGTAGAAAAGCGGGGTATAGAAAGACTTATCTGCCATAACGTGGCGCAATATATCCATGGGTATTAAATTTATAAACAAAAGCAAGGTTATAAGCTGAAGAGCAAAAGATACGAGATTGAGCCATGGGAAGTAGGAGGGATTTTGCATAACTTCACTAAATGGTATTTCAAATATCAATGACATACTACTTACAGCAAGTCCACGAAGGACAAATAGATGGATAAGTGAGCCGATACCAACGCCGACAATTTGTAAAAATCCACCTTTATAAAGAACTAAGAGCTCAATTAGTAAAATAGCGGTACAAAGAAAATATGGGGTAGTTGAACCGACATATTGTGTGGTGAAAAATGTATAGGCTAAACTGCCGTTTAATAGGCAGGCAATATAGACTGTGCTTTTGTGAAATCTCACTTTTTCAGATAGTATTGAACAAAGTTTGAAATTTAAAAATGAGTGGAATGTTAGAATAATAAAAGAGACTATATAAAATGCTATTCCCATATTTAACCACCTCACTTTTAAATAATATCAGTTATAGTTATTATACATTATTTTTTTGTTATATTCAAATGAAAAATTAATAAAATATCACTTTTGGGAATATATCTTGTAACCTAATTCAAAAACAAATAAATACTGTTGAATTTTGCAAGCTCACCATTTAATACATTGCACTTAATAGTGCGCCCCAAAATATTGGCAAATAAAAAAGCCGACTGATTAAATCGGCTTTTTAAAATGATTATTAACCTTGCACAAGCTCTTTTATTAGACTTTCAATCTTCTCGTCCATAACTTCATCGCTAAATTGGCAGGTACCAACGGCTTTGTGTCCGCCACCGCCGTATTTAAGCATAAGGCTACCAACATCGATATTTGATGTACGTGTAATAACAGAGTATCCAACAGCACAACTACAACCTTTGCCGCCACGACCGCTTACTATCCAGATAGAGATATTCTGCTCTGGGTACAGGCTGTACACGAGGAATCTGTTACCAGAATATATTGGATCAACACCACGAAGGTCACTTATAATTACATCGCCTTCAGTTCTGGTATGTTTTTTAACCATTTCGATGAATTTCTCGTTTTGCTCCCAGTAAATATCAACACGCTCTTTAACATCGGGAAGCTCTAACATATCCTCAATGCTCATATCGATACAAGCGTCGATTAGTTTTTCCATAAGAGCATAGTTTGAAATAGTGAATTCACGCCATCTTCCAAGTCCTGTTCTAGGATCCATTAGGAATCCCATAAGAATCCAACCGGTTGGGTTTAAAACTTCATCGACAGTGAGATTAGCTGCATCGACTTTATCGACAGCCCACATCATATCCTCAAGGCCTGGGAAGGCTTCTGCTCCGCCATAATATTCGTAAATAATTCTCGCACACGATGGAGCTAGTCGGCTCTCACCTTTGTATTTACCCTCAAGCGCACCTCTTTCATATTCGCTTGAATGATGGTCAAACCAAAGTCCGCACCCTTCAACATAAGGGACGTTTGCCAAACAATCGTTTTCTGTTATTTCAACAAGCCCATCTTGCAGATCTTTTGGATGAGCAAATGTCCAGTGGTCGATAATACCTGCCTTTTTAAGTAGTGCCGCACAGGCAAGTCCATCAAAGTCTGATCTTGTTACAAGTCTCATATATACCTCCAAAATAAATATAGCAATTTATAGTAACATTGTAGCATGTATCAATTAAAACTGCAATTATAAAATTATAAAAGTGGTATCATTTTTTGAAAAAAACTATAGTTTGCCAAAAAGATAATAAAAAACACTAAAGCTAACTTAAAACCTCGTTTACAAGTTTTGCGCCATGCTCATAGTCGAGTGCATTTTTAAGGGTAACTTTTGCTATTGTTATGAGCGCATCATCGGTGAGAAATCCCTGATGAGAAGTCAGTAAAACATTTGGGAAGGAGAGAAGTCTTGCAACGGTGGTGGTGTTTAAGATATCGTTTGAATAGTCGTCGAAGACAAGGGAAGACTCCTCCTCGTAAACATCAAGTGCCACCGCATGGAACTTTTGCGATTTAATTCCATCTATCAAATCATCGGTATTTATAAGCCCGCCTCTTGATGTATTAACAAGTATCACTCCATCTTTCATCTTTTCAATTGCAGCTGCATTTATGATATATCTTGTGCTGTCAAAAAGAGGGCAGTGGAGGGATATTAAGTCGGATTGTTCAAGCAAATCATCCATTGAGAGATACTCTACATCGAGTTCTTTATTTGGGTAGAGGTCATATGCTACCACTTTCATGCCAAACCCCTTGCAGATATTTATCATCGCCGCACCAATCATGCCAGTGCCGACAATGCCAGCGGTTTTACCATAGAGGTTAAGTCCCATAAGGCCCTGAAGACTAAAATCGTTTTCACGAGCTCTGTTATAAGCTTTGTGAATTCGTCTGTTTGCCGCCATTGCAAGCGCCATAGCGTGTTCTGCAATAGCTTCTGGTGAATATTTCGGCACTCTCAAAACCCGAATTCCAAGCTCCTTCGCCGCCGCTAAATCAACGTTATTATACCCTGCACAGCGCATCAAAAGCAGCTTTATACCACAACTCGAAAGAGCTTCGAGCACCTCTTTGCTTAAATCGGCATTTACAAATGCACAAACAGCATCGTACCCCGTAGCAAGACTTGCAGTTTGCTCTGTCAGTTTAACATCTAGGAATTTTATCTGCTGGTTGTATTCCCCGGAAAATTTTTCAAAAAAAGGAATGTCGTATGATTTTGTGTCAAAAAAAGCTATTTTCATGTTTGCCTCCTCAAAATACTTTATTTATGTTATTTTGGATAAAATGCTACTTTTTATGTGTGCATTAGTGCAAAGATTAAAGTTTACAGATAAGAACTATCAAGGTTATCTTTTAGCAAAAGATATAGCCTTATTAATAGTTTAATAAATAATTCTTTATTTGTAAACCATTTATATTCTGATTTGGTTAATAATACAGTTTACTTGCAAAATTGACAAAAAATATTGATATATGATATAATATTTGAATATTATGAATAAGGAGTGATAGAAATGCCAGAGGTATTAAATGAGGCGGCAGAGTATGAAAAGAAGCACAAGAAACTGACGCAAACGCCGATACCAAAGCTGATTCCATCACTCGCAATTCCGTCTATAATAAGTATGCTTATATCCTCCATATACAATATGGCGGATACTTTTTATGTTTCTCAGCTCGGCAGGGAAGCATCGGGTGCGGTGGGGATTATCTTCTCACTTATGGCGATAATCCAAACATTTGGTTTCACCTTTGCTATGGGCAGCGGCAACAGCGTTTCGAGGGCGCTCGGCAGAAAAGACAGAGATGCCGCAGAGAGAACCCTTGCAACGGGATTTTTTACAATTTTGGGTATTGGGGTTCTGATAACTGTATTTGGACTTACTTTTTTAGAAGAGCTTGTCTATTTCCTCGGAGCGACAGATACCATTGCCCCTTATGCACAGGACTACGCCTTTTACATATTATGTGCAGCTCCATTTATGGCGGCGAGTTTTGTTATGAACAATGTTCTTCGCTCGCAGGGTAATGCTTTTAATGCTATGATTGGTATTACTACAGGTGGTGTGCTCAATTTAATTCTCGACCCGCTTTTAATATTCGGCATAGGTCCATTTCCAGAGCTTGGGATTGCAGGTGCCGCTATTGCAACGGGAATAAGCCAGTTTGTAAGCTTTAGTATTCTATTTTTCCAGTGCAATTTCAGAAAAAACACTATAACTATTGATATAAAAAAATTCACACCATCACTTAACATCTATAAGAAGATAATAAAGTCAGGGCTTCCGACGTTGTTTAGGCAAGGACTTTCAAGCATTTCATCAATACTACTAAATACTATTGCAAACCCATATGGTGATGTGGTTATAGCTTCTGTTGGGATAGTCAATCGAATAACGATAATTATGTTTAATGCGGTTATGGGATATGGTCAGGGATTTCAGCCGGTCGCTGGATTTAACTACGGAGCGAAGAGATACGATAGAGTGCTTGCGGCTTTTTGGTTTTCATGTAAAGTCGCCCTTGTGATACTCGGGATAATTGGGGTGTTTGGGTTTATATTTGCCGAAAACATCATCGGTGCATTTAGACCGGGGGACTTCGAAGTTATTGCATTTGCATCAACTATGCTTCGGTTTAACTGTATTGTGGCGCCTGTGCAGTCTTGGTATATTATGACGAATATGCTAAGCCAATCGATAGGATATTCATATAGGGCAACAATTATGGCGATGGCAAAACAGGGGATATTCTTTATTCCTATTCTGCTGATACTTCCAAGCTTTTTGCAGGAGCGAACTATTCAGGTAGCGCAACCGATTGCAGATATTTTAGCGGCAATTTTAGCAACGGTTATAACTGTATCAATACTGCGTGACCTTAAAAATTTAAGAAATTTATATAATCTGCCAGACTCACCAAAGAGAGATGAGGTTATACATTAAATTTAAGAGCATTTGAAACTTAAAAGTTTCAAATGCTCTTTTTTAATGCGTTGTTTCTTTTTTATCTAATCAAAACAGCTGCTCGCCCCGCAGAAAACGCACTTCGTGCGTTTGGTCGAACTTCGTTCGACTGCGGCGATTTGAAAAATCGCCTCTGCGGGGGCGGCAGCTGTCCTTAGAGCGCCCTTGTGTAGGTATACTAATTTTAAAACCCTTTCTTTACGCTCGGATTATCTTTAATACGCCAGTTGATTGTCATTTATTTTTGACGACAAAGAAAACAACTGCACCGAGCACTATCATTCGGTTTAAAAAATAATTGAGTGATAAGATAAAAAATTTAAAGCTTAGCAGATACGCTTATTAAAATTCCTGTTTTTCAAAGATATATCCTTCGCCACGACTTGAAGTAATTGTGTAGTCGCTGTTTACAAGCTTCTTTCGTAACCTCGCTACAGCTGAGCGAAGTGCTGTTGTGTCATCGCCGAGTGCTTGCCCCCAAACTTTTTCATATAAGTAGCTTTGCGAAATAATCTCGTTTTCGTATCTTGCAAGCATAAAAAGAAGGGTGAAATCTTTTGGGGTGAGGTTTAGGTTTTCGCCGCCTAAAATTGCCTGTCTTGTAATCGAGTCGATTTCAAGGTCGCCAAATCTTATCGGTAAAAACTTGTTGTTTTTATCGTTTTCTTTTTCATGTTTTGCAAGTAATCCTTTTATTCTTGCTATAAGCTCGGATATAACAAATGGCTTTGTCATATACATATCAACATCAGAGCTCATCCCTTTGACAATATCGTCGGGCGAGTTTTTGCTTGTGAGAATTAGTACCGGACAGCCAATTTTTTCCTTAACGACACCTGCAAACTCCAAACCGTCACCGTCGGGGAGCAAAACATCTAAAACTGCAATATCGATGCTCTTGTTAGCATTAATAATGCTATTTGCTTCGTTTAGGTTTTTTGCATAGTGAACGGTATAGCCACTTCTTGTTAAAATTTCGGTATTTAGCTTTAGAAGGTTTATATCATCCTCAACCATTAAAACTGTTTTGCCACCTGTTAACTCATTCATCATCTATCTTTACCTCCGAGATGGGCACTGTGAAAAATATCTTTGTGCCTCCATTTTCTTTGCTTTCAAAACTGATTTTACCGCCCCATGCCTCAACAGTCTGCGATACTATATACAGTCCGAGCCCATTGCCTTTTTCTGAGCGATTTTTTGGATATCTACTAAAGAAATCATCTATGAGCTGTGGTGCTATCCCTTTTCCGTTGTCGATAACAGATATGTTTGCAAATTTGCTATCTTCATCGCAAACGTCCACTCTAAGTATTATTTTGGTGCACTCACTGTGCTTTATTGCATTTGAAATTATATTTAGAAGAACATGCAGAAGTCTTTCCTCATCGGATAGAAGATACGGCAAATTGCTATCGTTTTGGATTTCAAGTGCGATATTTTTATCGTTCATAATGGGGAAGTGGTGGGAAGCTATTTTGAAAAACACCTCACTTATAGAAACATCTGTCAAAAACAGCTTAAACGACCCATTCTCCATAGCAGACGCATCTAAAAGTTGTGATACCTGCCTTGAGAGTTTTCTTGCTTCATCGTCAATTACCCGCATCTTTTCTGTTATAGACTTTCTATCGAGTGTTTCATCCTCTGATAAAATCTGAGCGGTAAGTTGTGCATAGCCAGATACTGCAGTGAGCGGCAGTTGCATCTCGTGAGAGAGGGTTTGCAAAAAGCTCTCATGCATCTCTTTTGCCTGTCTTAGTGAAGCTGCTTCTATACGGATTTTTTGTTCTGCCTTGTAGTTTGCAACTATTCGTTTTGCACTATCGTAGTAGATAACTGCTGTTTGAGTTACAACTATAATCATAAGAGATAAGTCGATAAAAAGAACGCTTACGCCAAAAAGCAGTATACTGTTATAATAGAATGCATCGTGTATGAGTGACAAAATAAAAGGTATGTATCCTATAATGAAAAGTATGTGGCTGACTTTCACTCGTTTCACTCGAGCGATAATAACTAATTTTCGCACCATGAATATTGGAAGCAGAAGACTTGCTATAATAAATGCAGCTTGAAGATATATCATGCTGTGGGAAAGTGGATATGTTGGGATGAATATACAAGCGAGCGCATAGAGCAAAAATCCGGCGACATATATCTTTAAAAATAGTTTTGGCAGAGTTTTGGGGAATATTTCTCGTATAACTAAAAGCATCATAGCGGAGGTTATTGGAACAGTCATATATTCAAGTCTGAAGAAAAACTCCCAAGGCAGAGAGGGAAACCACTCGCTGAATATCTTTATTCCAGTGACACCCATTCTCAGTCCCCAAGTTATCGACAGAATAGCAAAATACAGATGTGATTTGTGTTTTTTAAAGAGAGAGAAGAAAAAAATATGTGAGATAGCAATAGTGAAAAACAGCCCTATCATAACACCGGTTATGCTATATTCAACCGAGCGTAAATTATTCATTATTTCTGGTGTTCCAATTAAGATGTTTGTGGCGGAACCGTTGTCTTGATGGACGAAATTGTTGCTCTGGCGAACAAGTTCAATAACCCCGTCAACAGGAGTGACATGGATACTTAGATAGGAGTAGTCAGGCGTTGAGGTTTGTGCAGTAGTGCCGACTGTGCCGACCTCTAAAACAAACTCGCCGTTAATATAAATTCTCTCGGCGAAATCAAAGCTGTTCCCCATAATTATGTAGTCGCTATCATCCGGCATATAGAGAATAATTCTTGAAGTGTTAACAGGCATAGTACCAGGGTGCCCAACATCAATTTCATCGCCAATTTGAGCAAATTCATAAGGGTCTAAAAGCTCGCCCGCTACATACTCCTCACTTCCGCGAGTTATCGCAAATCCACCGCTGAAATCAAACTCAGTTAAGTTGAAATGGCCAGAGTCTGAATAAATTGTCACATTGTTTTCGGTGTCAAAACGGTACTCATAGCGCATATACCAAAGTGAGCTACAAAGAAATATAACGAGGAAAATTATGCCGAGCAAAAAAACATTGCTTTTAGTCTGTTTGGGTTTATTTAACATATAATAAAATTCTCCAAAACTTAGATATTAATTAATATTCTACCTACATTATACAATTTTTTTGACATAATTTTCAATAGCTTTATATTTTGCGTGGTATTGCGTTGTGATTACCGCTGACTTATAGGTGTATTGTAGGGACAGGGCTCTGCTCTGTCCGCCTTCTATCAATTAAATTTACCGTTTTGGCGGGATGTCGAGGACGCCATCCCCTACAATAAACAGGTGAATTTCAGCATTTAGCGAAGCGGAGATTATTTATATAATTGGTAGGGGCGGATTCAATATCCGACCGAACGGTTTTCGTTATTTTTTTAGGTGTATTTGTAGGGTGAGCGAATGAGCGCCGCCTGTGTTGAGAATATGAGCGCCGCCTGTGGC
>CAYJJJ010000032.1:0-18474 GCA_964370465.1 uncultured Oscillospiraceae bacterium | reverse complement strand
CAACCTAATGCAAATCGAAACTCCTGATTTCTGGACGAAAAAGAAAAAAGTTAAAGAGAATAAAGGCGAAGTAAATTAAGAAACAAGGGGGTTACCATCTGGTAACCCCCTTGTCATTATATGCAAATCTTAAAACAAACTTTAGCTAATAAAACTGTTGCAATTATTTTAGTTAGTGATAAAAGAAATATAAAGCGTAACTTTTTGGTGGGAATAACCTTGTCTACTCCACACTTTTCAGCGACTCAATCATATCTATCTTGCGAAGTCTTGACAGCATTAATCTGTTGATTATTATCGAGAAAGCGAAGGTTAGCAAAACTGAGTATACTATGCTAGCTGGCGAAACGGTGCGAACAAACATTATAAAGCCCATCTCGACCTGTGTGATTATGAAGTTGTGCGCCCATATTCCGAGAATAATACCGAGTAGGGCGCCGAAAACGCAGAGCACCATGTTTTCTTTGAAGATGTAGTCCGCTGTTTCTTTGTGGCGAAATCCTAAAACTTTTAGTGTTGCAATTTCTCGCTTTCTCTCGCTGATATTTATGCTAGTCAAGTTGCTAAGCACCACAAACGCAAGTGCTGCAGCTGAAACTATTATAACAGCGACAACGATATTCATACTAGTCGAAATACTAGCGAAACTCGATACAATACTTTCATTTAAAGTTATCCCGCTAACATTATCGAGATTTAATATTTCATCTCGTGTTGCACTTGAAGTTAAATCGCCAGCTATTAAAATTGCGTTGTTACTTGCAACTTCTGAAAACAGCGTATCGTAGTATTCGTCACTCATCAAAATCTCATGGTTTATATATTTTTCATATATACCGCCAATAGTTGCGGTTTTTATTTCGCCATTTTCACTTTTTATGCCTATCTCATCTCCGATATGAGCTCCGAGCAGTTCAGCTAGCTTTTGGCTGATTAGCAGAGAGTTATCGGATAATGTGAGGGTGTTTTTTGTATCTGTTTCTCTGATAACATTCATCTCTCTCAGCGCTTCGTTATTATCATAAACTTGAATGTAAGCTACAATCTCCTCATCGGCAAAGGTTGTTTCGGTGGCGTAAGTTGTGATTACTTGTGTTTCTAAACTATCGTCGATGCTATTAATTCCGCTGATTAATTCGCTCATATCCTCAGTATCTTCAGATGTTGAGATAAGGGCTGTGTATAAAGTTAAATCTTTATACTGTATATCGGCAATGCCAGCTATTGAGCCTTGCATTCCAAATCCGCTCACAAGCAGACAGGTGCAACCGGCAATCCCAAATACAGACATAAAAAATCTCTGCTTATATCGAATAAGATTTCGGGCGGTTACTTTTGCAGTAAAAGAAAATTTACTCCAAATAAATGGGATTTTTTCTAAAAAGACCTTTTTGCCAGCCGGGGGCGCTTTAGGGCGGAGCAGGGCGCTTGTGACCTCTGCTGTTTCTACCTTAATAGAGCTATAGGTGGTAAGTCCCATTAAAATCAAAAATATTGCAACTGAAATTACCATATTAAACCACGGTGTGTCAAAGCTTAGTGGTGGGAGATTATACATAATATTCCAAGTGCCATACACAATAGGTGGGAAAATCAAAATACCAAGTATGGCGCCTATTATTCCACCGATTAGAGTAGCACTAAGTGCATAAATCAAATATTTTGAAGCAGATTTAAACTTGCTGTAACCAAGTGCGCGAAAAATACCTATCTGTCCTCGCTGTTCATCAACCATGCGTTTCATTGTTGTTAAGCAGACGAGTGCCGCAACAAGGAAAAAGAAAATAGGGAAGATAAGGCCGATAATTTGCATTTGATTTACCGTGTCTTTATACGTCGCCATAGAATAGTGCATATCTCTTGTGAGCAGTGTCCACTCGCCATCTTCAAGCTTTTCGATTTCTGCTTTTGCGCTCAGAAGAGCAATTAAAGCATCATCAAACTCTTTTTGTCCGTCTGAAATGGCATCACTTAGTTCGGCCTGTGCTTCATCTAAAACACGCTCACTATTATCAAGCTCTGCTGAAATCTGTGCAGCTATATTGGGGTCTGGTGGAAGTTGCTCTCTTGCGGCGGTAATTTCCGCATACCCTACATCTATTTCATTCTGCGCATTTAGCATCTCTGCATTAAACGCATCTAAGTTTTCGCTATATTCTTGCATGCCACTCTCGTACTCTAAAAGTGCATCTGCCTTTATTTCTTCTGCTCTGCGAGTTTTAGCAGTCGCTGAAAAGCTCTCTAAAATAGTTTCTTTGCTATCAATTAAATCGGAATATTCCTCGCTGAAAAAGTCGAGTTCTATAGCCTCTTTGCTTGAGATATACACTGTTGTGTAGAACTCTGAAACAAAGGCTTCTTCGGATAGATATAAAAAAGAATTGATAGTTAAGCTGTCAAGTGTGCCACTTCCTTTTTCAAGGCTCATATAATTTGGGGTGTTAACAACCCCGACAACGGTATACTCTGTATGCAAGAAAACCTCATCGAGCTCGACTCCTGCTCGTTCAATCGTGATAACATCGCCGATTTTTGGGGTTTCATATAAGTTGTTCGCAGTTTCTGCCAAAACTTCGTTCGGTGCAGTAGGGTATCTACCATCTACGAGCTCCAGCCTGTTTACAACATCATTTTCGCTATATGACTCAACTCTGAAGATATAGTCTGTATCGCGAAAATTGCCTTCAACGTCATAAAAATGTCCACCCTCAACAATGAAATCTTCATCGATGGCTTTAAGTGAATCGATATCTTCATCGTCAAAACCATAGTTTGAGAAGAGCTGGAAATCAAACAGAGAGTAGTCATCTAAATAGCTATCAACACTCTGTCCCATTGCAGGGGAGATAGAAAGCATACCCGCAAAGAAAGAAACCCCCATAAATACAATTAGCATAAGTAAGGCGTATTTACCGAGCGACTTTTTTATTGTGCGAGTCGTATCGAGAAGTAATTTATTTTTCATTACCACTCAACCTCCTCAATTGGTGTTGGAGATTTATTTAAAGTGACTGATGAAATTTTACCGTTTTTAACCTTAATGACTTTATCGCCAATCGGGCAAAGAGCAAGGTTGTGGGTAATAAGGACAACTGTCATATTGTATTCTCTACAACTATCAAAAAGCAGTTTTAATATCTGCTTTGATGTTTCGTAATCAAGTGCACCTGTCGGCTCATCGCAGAGTAGCAGCTTAGGGTTTTTTGCGAGCGCCCTTGCAATAGCAACTCGTTGCTGTTCGCCGCCTGAGAGTTGCGCTGGAAAGTTGCTTTTGCGCTCACTTAAACCGACCATGCTGATTATCTTGTCGGCATCAAACGGTTCTTTTGATATCTGTGTTGCAAGTTCAACATTTTCTATTGCAGTTAGATTTTGAACTAAATTATAGAACTGAAATACAAAGCCTATATCAAATCGCCTGTATTCGGTCAGCTCCTTTTCGTTTACAGAACTGATTTTCTTATCATCAACAGTTATCTCACCAGAGGTGGAATGGTCCATTCCGCCTAAAATATTGAGAATTGTGCTTTTCCCAGCACCAGATGCCCCTGCAATAATGACAAATTCGCCCTTGCTTATTTCAAAGTTTGCTCCATCGAGTGCTTTTATATCAACTTCGCCCACGCGATATATTTTTTTAACATCTGAAAATTTTATATAGCTCATTTGAGTCCTCCGTTTATTTGTCTTCAATAGTTAATCTAGTTAGTAGCAAAGAGCAATTGACTTATTTTTAAATTCTGGGTTACCTATTGCACTCTCAAGAAAATAAGCGACATCTGCTCTCGAGATATTTTTACCGCCCTTTGGCACAGAGGTATCAGAAGTTCTGAATTTTTTTGTTGCTTCGCCATCAGTTAGAGAAAGGGGGCGCAGTATCAAATAATCAAGCCCGCTGTTGATAATTGTGTTTGCGGCAGTTTTATGGTCGGCGATAGCGTTTTTAAAGAACAAATTTACAAACAACTTCGCAATAACTCCTGGCATTTCATCGTGAATTCCAGCGGAACTTATATGAAATATCTCTTTAACCCCAGCTTCTTTTATAGCGGGAACGATTACGGCAATCATATCCGATAATAGGGACGATTTGTTATTTGCATCTCCTCCGAGGCAAGATATTGCAAGTTCTGCACCTGTTGCAACCTCGATAACAGAGCTTTTATCAAATAAGTTTGCGGTTTTTACTGTTAGATTATCGTGTGAAATTTTTATTTTACTCGTATCTCGCACAACAGCAACAACCTCATTTTCTGTGGCTAAAGCGAGCTCTAAGAATATACGACCTGTTTTACCGCTAGCGCCAAATAATACTATTTTCATTTTGTAACTGTCCTTTTCGTGTTTAAAGTTTTGTGTAGTTTAACAAAAAGCGCAAACTTTTATTCGAGCACCCTCTCGAGCATTGACAGTGTGCCCTCCATAAAGTTTCTCATAATCAACTTGAAGTTTTCTTTGCTTATGTTGCTTGTATATTTTAAGCTTACAGCTTCCTGTATTCCAGCAAAGATTGATTTTGCAATCATTTTGGATATAATTTGAATTCGCTCGTTATCATACGCCGCCTCTTGCTTTGCCGACGAAGTAATTGTTGTAATTAGTGATATAAGTTCATTTTGGTAGTCGTGATTAATTTGCTTGTCATTGACAACGATATTCATCTCAATCGGAAAATTGCTTTGAAGCTCAACTATATTATCACCCCAGGCAACTAAGTGGTTTCTTATAGTTTCTTTGTTTAAAAGCGTAATATCAGGCAAAAGCTTAAAATCATACTCATTTAGTTTTGTGAGCAACGGAGATAAAACCTCCGTGGCGAGCTCTTGTTTATTTTGAAAATATCTATAAATATTGCCAACAGGAGTTTTTGCTTTTTTTGCAATAGCCCGCATAGATGAATTAGCTATCCCATTTTCTAAAAATTCATCTTTAGCGGCTTCCACTATTTTGTTTTTTTGTTCATTTTTTAATACTTGCGCCATAATATCACCTGCAAAAATTTAATAAAGAACGGCTGTTCATTATTAATTATATGTGATATACATAGGTTTGTCAATTTAAGATACAATAAAAATCTCCCCCCTTAAAAGCGGTTAGGTGTGAAGTCTGCTGGTAGTTTAAAGCTGAGAAATAGATGCTTTTTTTGATAATAATAAACAGCAATCAACTATTGTTTAGTGATATTAAACAAATACTAAGATGCGTTTTTAATAGTTATGTAGAAAATATAATATCTTGTTGACATAGAATTTACAAAATGATAATATTACTTTAACGATAAAGTAACGGCAAGCAATTGACTTTTGTTATTACTATTATCAATAGTAATTTTAATGATAAAGCATAAAAGATGGTTATTTTTACTTTGAAACTACAAATTATTACTAAAAAATTGCTGTTTCCAATATTTTTTTACAACTTTACTTTAACGATAAAGTAAGAATATGTAAACTTTACTTATAATTCTATTTGGAGGTGTTTTATGGTAACGATAAAAGAAATAGCTCAAGAATGTAAGCTATCGACAACAGCTGTCAGCAAGGCGCTTCGAAACGAGCCAGATATAAGCTCGGAAACAATTGTCAGGGTGAAAAAAGTTGCGAAGGAAATGGGATACATCAAAAACCCCGCAGCTGTAAGGCTTAAAACCAATCGCTCATATAATTTCGGCGTCCTTTTAGAGGACGGCACCCACAGTGGTCTTACCCATGATTTCTTTGCAAATGTTCTCAACAGCTTTATAAACACTTCGAGAGAGCATGGTTTTACAGTTTCCTTTATTGGAGATAAACTCGGCAAAAACAAACTTACATATAAAGAATACGTTGAAACACAAGGCTGTGACGGAATTTTTATCCTTGTACATACAGAATACGAAGAACCAAAGGTGCAGGAGCTTGTTCGGAGTGGAATTCCACTTGTTATGCTCGACTATAAACATATAAACTGCAGTTCAGTCCGCTCTGATAACGAATACGCAATGGCAGAGATGGTTGAATATGCATATAAGATGGGACACCGCAAGATAGCTTTTGTGCACGGTGAAGATACTTTGGTTACAAGAATTAGACTCGCAAGTTTTTACAGTGTTTGTGAGAAACTCGGCATCGAGGTGCCGGACGAATATGTCAGAGAGGGAATTTTCCACGATACAAACTCCGCAGAGCAAATCACATACGAGTTGCTTGACCTCGATGAACCACCCACATTTATATTCTACCAGGACGACTTTGCCTTCCTCGGAGCTCGAAACGCATTTGAAAAGAGAAATTTAGAAGTGCCACGTGATATTAGCGTTGCGGGATTTGACGGAATTATGATGTCGCAGGTGATAAGACCAGCGCTTATGACCTGGAAGCAGAATACACATCAGATAGGTGTTGAGGCGGCAAATCTTCTCTACTCAGCGGTTGAAAAACCAAAAAACTATATTGCACGAGAGCTTGAAATCAGAGGCGAATTTTTAAAAGGCGATTCAGTATTGGATTTAAACAAAAATATTTAGAGTAGAGATACTCAGAATATATAATAAATGGAGGAATAATTATGAAGAGCAGTTTTCTAAAAAAGGTTTTGACATTATCACTAGCACTAACTCTTTTCGCAACAATGCTAACAGGTTGCGGCGGCAGTGGGGATAGTTCGTCAGATGCAGGCGACTCATCAAGCGGTGGAACAGCATCAGCTGATCCAAGTGTTCTAACAGTACTCTTTGACCAAACAGACGGTTGGGTTAACAACTTCAACCCACTATCAGCAAGCGTTTACCAATTCGTACAGGGCTTTATGTATGAGCCTCTAATGATATTCGACAACTACAAAGGCGGCGAAGAGATCATGTGGCTTGCAGAGGATATTGTTTCACATGAAGACAACAAAACTCTAACAGTACACGTTCGTGAGGGAATTAAATGGAGCGACGGTGAAGACTTTAACGCAGATGACGTTGTATTCTCATACACCTACTCAAAAGATTACCCTGAAATAGACAGAACAGGCGACTGGACTTCAGAGTCAGGCACTGGCAAAATCGAGTCAGTAACAAAAATAGATGAGTATACAGTTGAAATAGTTATGACAGAGGAAAACAGATTCCACAGAAATACTATTTTCACAAACAAATGGATGATTCCAGAGCATGTTTGGAGCAGTATAACAGACCCTGCAACATATGTATACGATGTAGAGTCGATAGTAGTTACAGGTGCATTCAGCGAAGTTAAATCATTTGCTCCTGAGATGATAGTTCTCGGCAGAAACGAAAACTACTGGAATGGCGATGACCTACAGGTTGACGAGATAAGAGCTCCACAGTTCAACTCAAACGATGCGGCTCTAACACTTCTACAAACAGGTTCGGTAGACTGGGCACACATCTTTATACCAAACATCGAAGACACATATATCCAAGGTGATGAGAACAAAAAATACTGGTACGGCATGAACGACGGCGTTCGTCTTTCGATGAACTATATGACAGAGAATGCTGGGAACCTTGAAGCATTTAATGACCCAGACTTCAAGCGTGCACTTTCAATGGCAGTAGACAGAACAGGAATTATCGATGCAGCGGTTTATGGCTACCTCGACACAACAGTTCCAACAAACACAGGTCTTCCCCCACAGCTACTACAATATGCAGATGATACTGCACAAGCAGAGATGGAGCAGTACACAACTTATGATTTAGATGCGGCAAAAGCACTTCTTGCAGAGGCAGGATATGTTGATACAAACGGCGACGGATTTGTTGAAACACCAACAGGCAAAGAGATTAAGTTTGATATCATCTCACCAGCAGGTTGGGGCGACTGGAACGATGGCGCTCAGATATCTTCAGAGGGTATGCAGGCTATCGGCGTAAACGCAACATCAACACCAATCGAGCTTTCAATGGTTACACAGGTTTGGGAAACAGGCGACTGGGATATGCTCTACACAGCAAACGGTCAGGCGAGCGATATCTACAGATTCTACTGGGATACAATAGGTGACTCAAGCAGAGCGCTAACTTCAACATGGTGGTCAGTTTGCCAGACAAACTATATAAATGAAGAAGTTAATGCACTTATAGCACAGCTTCCAACAGCGGCAACAGACGAAGATGTTTTAGCAATAACAGGTCAGATAGAGCAGCACTTTGCAGAGAACATGATAAACATCCCTGTTCTATACAACGGCAACTGGTTTGTTTACAACGATGCAAGATTTACAGGTTGGTCAACATCAAATGAAACAGGATATCCAGCACTAACAATGCACGACTCTAAAATTCTAAGATTACTTGAGCTTGAGCCTGTAGCTTAATAGTTTAAAATTATTAAAAGTCTTCTACACTAAAGCAAAAAGTAATAGTGTAGGGGACTTTTTGCTACTAAGGTTTGAAAGGAATTATATTTATGAAGTATATTTTAAAAAGACTCGGGTTCTATATAATAGCATTCTTTGGTGCGGTAACTCTCAACTTCTTCCTACCTCGAATGATGCCGGGCGACCCTGTTCAGATGTATCTATCAGAGCTTGCACAGGGTGGCGGTCGAATAGATCCCGCAACCATAGCATCTATCGAGGCGATGTTTGGTTTTAACAGCACAGAGCCTTTAATTGTAAGCTACTTTAATTACATAGGCAGTATCCTCACAGGCGACTGGGGGGTATCGTTCTACTACTTCCCGCAGACGGTGCTCGAGTCGGTATCAAGGGGACTTCAATGGACTGTTTTGCTTATGGGTATTGCGCTAATAGTAGGGTTTATTATAAACAACCTGCTCGGAATATTCGTCGCATGGCGCCGTGGCTCAAAGCTCGATACAGCGCTTACAGTAGGCGGTCAGTTTTTAGCAAACGTTCCATCGGTAGTAACGGCGATAGTCTTGCTATTTGCGCTCTGCTACACAGGTCTTTTTCCGCTCGGATACGCGGTAACACCGCTATTTATGCCGGAAACACCGCTCGACTACATACTCGATGTCCTCTACCACGCATTTGTACCGGTAACAGCGATAGTACTATCGGGACTTGGCGGAATTATGGGAATGCGTGCTAATATGATAAACCAGCTCGGGGACGACTATATCGTTATGGGTATAGCAAAGGGTCTGCCCGACAGAAAGATAATGTTTTCATATGCAGCAAGAAACTCGCTTCTTCCAGTTATAACCTCCCTTGCAATGCAGGTAGGTTTCTTGCTCGGCGGCTCGATTATTATAGAGCAGATATTCAACTACCCAGGACTTGGTCAGGTAATGGTGTCGGCAATTGGTGCACGTGACTACCCGCTGATGCAAGGTATACTTCTTATGACAACAATACTAATGCTCTCTGCAAACCTCCTTGCAGACATTGCTATTTTGTTCTTAGATCCACGTACCCGTCGTCAGTCAAGTAAGTAAAATGAGAAAGGAATGAATAATTATGATACAAAAAAAGAGTAAACTCAAAAGTTTCTTTCGCTTTTTAAAAGAGAGTCCGAAATTCACAGTGGGAATGTCGCTTATATTATTAGTGTTAATACTAACAATGGGAGCGCCCCTATTCACAAGTTACGACCCGATGTATCGCTTTGAGGGGATGTATCACGAGGCGCCATCAGCAGAACATATACTCGGCACAACAAGGCTTGGTCGAGATGTCTTTGCACAGTCAATCTATGGCGGTAGACAGTCTATCTTAGTGGGACTGCTCGCGGCTACGATAACAACGCTTCTTGGAATGATAGTTGGAATAAGTGCTGGTTATATCGGTGGCGTTTACGACAGCATTGTAAGCACATTCACAAACATCATGATGGTTATACCAACTATTGTTTTGCTCCTTATAATAGCATCTATGATGGGTGGCGTTTCACCGCTACTTATAAGCATAATAATAGGTCTCACCTCCTGGCCGTGGAACTCAAGGGTGCTTCGTGCACAGACGATGAGTATAAGCAACAGAGATTTTGTCCGCTCAGCGGAAACGCTCGGTGAGAACAAATTTAGAATACTATTCGTTGAGATAATGCCGAATATGCTCTCGATTATCTCAAGCGCATTTGTCGGAACACTTATCTATTCGATTATGGCTCACGCAACACTTGAGTTTATCGGATTTGGTAACCCAAACTCAGTAACACTCGGAACAATCCTATTTAACGCACAAAATTCAGGTGCATTCCACAGCGGTTACTTCTTTGAAGTTGCAGGCGCTATCGGCATACTTGTTATGATTGGTATGGGCCTAACACTTATAAACTTCGCAATCGATGAAGTTTCAAATCCAAAACTAAAAGCGCAAAGAATAATGAGAAGCTACTATAAAGCTCGCAAAGTAGAAACAAAAAGAGCTAAAAAAGCCGAATCAGCGGCAAAGGGGTGATTGTTAATATGAAGAATGTAATAGAAGTTAAAAACCTTTGTGTTGATTATGTAACAGGTGGTGGCTCTTATGTCCGCGCTGTTGACAATGTGAGTTTTAGCATAGCAGAGGGGCAGAGTCTTGGCCTTGCCGGTGAGTCCGGTTGTGGTAAATCAACTATTGCCTACTCGCTTATGCGCCTTCATCGCCCACCGGCAATTATTTCAGGTGGCGAGATATTATTTGATGGAGAAGATATACTTAGCTACTCCGATAAAAAGCTTCAAGATTTTCGCTGGAAAGATACAAGTATGGTTTTTCAGTCGGCGATGAACAGCTTAAACCCTGTTGCAACTCTTGAAAAGCAGTTTTTTGAAATTTTTAAATACCACAATATAACAAAAAACGTGAAAGAGGCAAGAGAGCGCTCAGAGGAGCTTTTATCACTCGTTGGAATACCAAAAGAGCGATTATCAGACTATCCGCACCAGTTCTCAGGCGGTATGCGCCAACGTGCCGTTATTGCAATGGCGCTAGCACTCAACCCAAAACTGCTTATCCTCGATGAGCCGACAACAGCGCTCGATACAGTTGTTCAGCGTGATATCCTAAAGAGAATTTATGCCCTAAAGGCAAAGTTTGGCTTCTCGATTCTCTTTATAACCCACGATATAAGTTTAATGATGGAGTTTTGTGATAGCGTTGCTATTATGTATGCAGGTAAAATAGTTGAGAAAGCAACAACTGATAAAATTCTGCACGATCCAAGCCACCCGTATACTTACGGACTTAAAAACTCCTTCCCATCTCTTCAGGGTAAAATCGAATATATGGAGGGGATTGAGGGAAGTCCGCTCGACCTTAAAAAAATTCCAGACGGTTGTCGTTTTGAAGAGAGATGCTTTAACAAGTGCGATGCTTGTAAAACAGAGGAGCCTGTGCGCAGTGGTGAAAAAGATGGCAATTTCTTCTATTGCCACAATCCTTTAGTCAAGGTAAACAGTGAGGTGCAAAGTGGAAAATAATAAAAAAGTTATATTCAAAGCGGAAAATCTCACGATGGACTTCGATGTGAGTGGTAAGAGCATTCTCTCAAAGAGCAAAAAACTTCGTGCTTTAAACGACGTTTCGTTTGAGCTTTATGCAGGTGAGTCTTTAGCGGTCGTTGGAGAGTCTGGTTGCGGTAAATCAACCCTTTGCAGAATTGCTATGCGTTTTCACAAACCTACAAGCGGTACAATGTATTTCGATGGGGATAATATCCATGCGCTAAAAGGTAGTGATCTCAAAAAATACCGCCAAAAAGCTCAGATGATATTCCAAGACCCGTTTTCATCGCTAAACCCGCTCCACAGCATAAATTATCACCTTGAGCGCCCTATCCAGCTTTACCATAAATGCAGTAAAGATGAGATGCGCCAAAAGGTTAACACAGCACTTAAAATGGTAGGACTCACCCCTCCAGAAGAGCAAGGGGCAAAATACCCGCATCAGCTATCAGGTGGTCAGAAACAGCGTGCATACATAGCGAGAGTTTTAACAGCTGGAGCTGAGGTAATATTTGCAGATGAGCCGACATCTATGCTTGATGTTTCAATAAGGCTTGGAGTTTTAAATCTCCTAAACGAGTTGAAGAGAGATTACAACAAATCTTTCATCTATATAACCCACGATATCGCGACAGCGAGATACTTTGCCGATAGAATAATAGTTTTGTATGCAGGGCATATAGTCGAGCATGGAAATGTTGATGAAGTTATAATTAACCCAAAACACCCATACACTCAGCTACTCGTAGCAGCGGCGCCAGACCCTGAGCGTGAGGGCGAGGTGGATCTCCCTGTTAAATCGACAGAAGAGAGCGAGATTTCAATGTGGACACCAGATAGCAAAGGTTGTCCGTTTAAAAACAGATGTCTATATGCAACTGATATCTGCCATACACAGATGCCAGGCGAAACAAAAGTTGGGCAGGAGCAGTTCATCAGATGCCATAACCCATTAAAATCAGAGTAGTTTTTTAAGTAGGAGAAGATTAGTTCATGTACACACTTGATTATAAAAAATATGCCCAGTCGATAAGAGAGGCGGTTGCAGAGTCGGTCGTTTTGCTAAAAAACGAGAAAAGCACGCTACCTGTAAAAGAAGATGAGAAGATTGCCATTTTTGGCAGAGCGCAGATAGATACCTACTACTGCGGAACAGGATCTGGCGGTATGGTTAATATCCCATATCTTGTAAACTTTGCCGACGGTTTAGCCCAAAAGCGAAAAATCGACAACGAGCTTCATCAGTCATACCTCGATTTTATAGAGAAAAACCCTTTTGATAAGGGCACTGGCTGGGCGCAAGAGCCTTTTTCACAGGTGGAGATGCCTCTTGATGAGGAGATAGTTTCTGCGGCAGCTATGAGAAACGATATAGCGGTAGTGGTTATAGGTCGCCTTGCTGGCGAGGATAAAGACTCAGAGGCTATAGGCGGTAGCTACTATCTATCTGAAACCGAAAAGACAAATCTTAAGCTCGTTTGCAAGCACTTTTCACGTGTTGTCGTCGCTTTAAATGTCGGCAATGTTATGGATATGTCTTTTATAGCGCAGTGCAACCCGTCAGCTATTCTAATAACTTGGCATGGTGGCACTGAGAGTGGAAACGGTTATGCAGATGTTATCTGCGGAGATGTAAACCCGTCAGGCTCTATGCCCGATACCGTTGCGCTAAACCTTGAGGACTATCCCTCAACAGAAAATTTCGGCAGTGAAACGCAGAATATCTATAAAGAGGATATATTTGTAGGATACCGCTATTTTGAAACCTTTGCACCCGAAAAAGTTTTATATCCGTTTGGGTTTGGACTATCGTACACGGCGTTTGAAATAAAAGATGCGAAGTACAGTAAAGATGAAAGCAGCGATGTTTATGAAATAGAAGTAACCGTTCTGAATACAGGAGCAGTTGCAGGCAAAAAGGCAGTACAGATATATCTAACCGCCCCCTGTGGTAAACTCGGCAAACCTAAAGTTGTCCTTGTAGGATTTGCGAAAACAAAGCTAATAAATCCAGGAGAGAGCGATACTGTTAAGATAAAAGTTACAGAGAGAGATTTATCAAGCTATGATGAGAGCATTTCAGCTTTTGTAATGGAGGCTGGCCTGTACGACTTAAGAGTTGGGTTTAACTGTCGAGATATTAAGAGCTTTGCAAAATTTGTTTTAGATAGCGACTGTTTAATCGAGAAAACCGCAGATGCTCTAAAACCGATAGTCGAGTTTGACAGATTAACGGCTAAAATCGAAGACGGCAACTATAAACTGGCAGAAACTAAAGCCGGTGTACGCGAATACAAAATAGCCGATAGAATTATAGATGAGCAGAAGCCATCCCCCCCTAAAACCGATAAGGGATACACCTATTCACAGGTGGTTTCAGGTGAGATAACAGCAGAGCAGTTTGTGGCTGACCTATCCGATATAGAGCTTATCCACCTATCGAGAGGCGAGGGAATGTGCTCCCCTAAAGTAACTCCTGGAACAGCTGGATGCTTTGGCGGAGTTACCGAAAATCTGCTTGTCAACAGAGGAATACCTCTTGCTTGTTGTAGCGATGGACCGAGTGGAATTCGAATGGACTGCGGCACGATGGCTATGAGTTTGCCAAATGCAACAGCGCTCGCTTCAACGATGAACACAGAGATTATAAAAGACCTTTTTTCTCATCTTTCAGTCGAGATGCTATATCACAAGGCAGATACCCTGCTCGGTCCCGGTATGAATATCCATAGAAATCCGCTTTGTGGCAGAAACTTTGAGTATTTTTCAGAAGATCCACTGCTAACAGGCAGACTTGCGGCAGAGCAGATAAGAGTGATGAATAGCTACAATGTAACAGGCACGATAAAGCACTTTACCGCAAACAATCAGGAAAAAGCAAGAAAGGTAGTCGAGTCGGTTATATCGGCTCGTGCCCTTCGTGAGATTTATCTTCGTGCCTTTGAAATTGCGGTACGTGAGGGCGGTGCTTATAGCGTTATGACTGCCTACAACCCAATAAACGGCACACAGGCAGCTTCAAACTACGACCTAAACACAAAAATCCTCCGTGATGACTGGGGCTTTTCGGGTGTTGTTATGACCGACTGGTGGGCAACTATGAATGATGAGGGCGGCGAGGCATCTGAGCGTCATACTGCGCAGATGATAACCTCACAAAACGATGTATTTATGGTTTTTGCAAGCGCAGAGCAAAACAGCTTAAATGATAACAGCGAAGAAAAACTTGCAAAAGGCGAGCTCACAAGGTACTCGCTTGCAAGGAATGCAGTTAATATTATAAATACACTTTTGAGGTTTAACTGCACAAAGGGAAACCCAGAAGTTTCGCTTTTGAATATCCCTGAAAACAAGAAGAAAACAGTTATAGACCACGGAAGTTTTATGCTTGATGGCGAAATTTCAATTGACCCTAAAAATATAAATACTACAAAAGGGAGCTCGAATAAATTCGAGATAACCCTTGCAGAGCACGGAAAATACCGAATAGATTTTAATTTATTTGGAGATGCAATAGAGCTTGCACAACTGCCACTTAGTGTTATAATGAATGGTGGACTTTTAAAAACAATAACACTAAAAGGCGGGGAGAGCGGTGTTTATAGTTGCGACTTTGAGATGTTTGCAACGATAAACATCTATCTTGAGCTGTTTTTCGGGGAATCGGGACTTGTTATAAACAGTTTCGATATTAAAAAAATATAAATGACGAAAGGGAGAAGTTGATGGAGGTTACTGGATCATTTGTGACAATAGAGGGTGTTGAATATTATAAAATTTCAAACAGCCAGAAATTACCACCGTTTTTTATTCAGGTGGCGTCGTCCTCTGATGTATGGATATTTCTATCTTCAAATGGAGGGATTACCGCTGGAAGAAAAAATGCAGATGGCAATATTTTTCCATATACAACCGATGATAAGTTGAATTTAGACTACGAAACTGGATCAAAAACGCTTATCCGTATCGGAGATGAATTGTGGCAACCATTTGAGCAAAATGGTGTGCAAAAATACAATATAACACGCAATATCTATAAATCGTACCTTGCGAATAGCGTTATTATCGAGGAAATAAACCACGACCTATCGCTTACATATCAGTATAAATATCATTCGAGTGAGAAGTTTGGAGTTATTAAAACTTCAAAGATAGTAAATACATCGGATAGCGCACAGAGCATATCGGTAGTAGACGGACTCTCAAACATTATGCCATATGGGGTGAATCCAAGGCTTCAAGCAGACAGCTCAACTCTTGTCGATGCTTATAAATCAGCTGAAATGGTAGGGGAAAGACTTGCTGTTTACTCGCTTACTACAACGATAAACGATACTCCGTACCCAGTGGAGATGTTACGAGCAAATATCGCATACAACACAGCAGGTTTTGGCAAAGTTTACTTAGATAGCGATATCTTCAAAGCGTTTACAGAGGGAGATTTAAGCAGAATAAACCCTGAGTGCTATGGCAAAAAATGCGGATACTATTTGGTATATGAAAAAGAGCTATCAAATAATAGTGAGCTTTCATATTCTTTCGTGCTCGATAATGGATACGACCATAAAGCAGTTGCGCAGATAGAGCAGTTTGCAAACGGAGATGATTTTTCAAAGCTGTTTGAAGATATCAATAAAGATACCGAAACACTGTTAGAGATTGTAAGTGAGGCGGACGGTATTCAGAGCTCAGGCGATAAAATAGCCTGTGCCACCCACTGTTTGAGCACCCTTTACAACGTTATGCGTGGAGGCACTTTCGAAGAGGGGTATAGCTTTGACTACGATTTGTTTGTGGATTTTGTAGGGAAACGCGATAAAAAAGCCCTTTCAAACAAAGAGCTGTTGCAAAAGATAGAGCAATGTAAGACAGTTGCCGAGCTTCGAGAGGTGACAAAATCAGATGCTATTATGCATCGAATGGCACTTGAATATATGCCACTTTCCTTCTCGCGTCGCCATGGGGATCCTGGGCGGCCTTGGAACAGGTTTAATATCGCTATAAAAGATGAAAACGGCAATAAAACAGTTCACTATGAGGGCAACTGGAGAGATATCTTCCAAAACTGGGAGGCGCTCGGTCTTTCGTTCCCTGGGTATTATGAAAATATGGTGGCGAAGTTTGTAAATGCTTCAACGATAGACGGATACAACCCGTACAGGATAACCACAGATGGAATAGATTGGGAGAAACCAGAGCCTGAAAACCCATTTGGTGGACTTGGATACTGGGGCGACCACCAGATTATTTATCTGCTGCGTCTGCTAAAAGGCCTTTCAAACCACTACCCCGAGAGGCTATGTGAAATGCTCTCTGAGGATATATTTAGCTATGCAAATGTGCCATATGTTATAAAAGACTATAAAGATATACTGGTGGACAGCAAAAATACGATTATTTTCGATTTTGAAAAAGATGATATGCTGGAAAAAGCATCTGCTGAGTTTGGAAGCGATAAAAAACTTCTGCAAAAAGATGGAGAGGTATACACTGTTTCACTAGCTGAAAAATTGTTAGTGCCTGTTTTAAGCAAGATAAGCAATCTTATGCCCGGCGGTGGTATCTGGATGAACGCACAGCGCCCCGAGTGGAACGATGCAAATAACGCTATTGTTGGAATTGGTCTTTCAGTTATAACTGTTTACCACACAAAAGCGTATCTTGAGTTTATAAGGAACTCTTTTGAAAGTGGCGTTAGTAGCTATGATTTCTCGTTTGAAGTTGCAGAGTGGATTTATGAGTTAACAAAGCTAATAAAGAGCTGTGAAGAGAAGTTTGATGACAGCGAAAAGGCGATACTTGATGGAATGGGCGAGATATTTAGCGCGTACCGTAAAAAGGTCTATGAAAACGGTTATAGCAAAAAATGTAACATCAAAACCGAGGAGATAATTGAGTTTATAGACAAAGCAGCAGCGCTAATAGACTACACAGTTGCAAAAAATGATAAAGACACTTTTGTCAGCTACAATCTGCTAAAAGATGATTTTAGCTATACACCTATGGAGCCTATGCTTGAAGGCCAAGCGGCGATTATTTCAAGTGGACATCTATCTGCGGACAGGGTATGCAGATTGATAAGTTCTATGGAGGACAGTCTTTTTAGCAAAGAAGGTGGATACCACACACTCTATCCGGTAAACAAAACAACCCGCTTTTATAATAAGAACTCTGTCGGCAGTGAATTTGAAGAGATAGCAGGAATAATAGTAAAAGATTGTAATGGAAAACTGCATTTTGACAGCTCGATAGCGTCGAGCGATATTCTGCTCGCTCGTGCTGAAAGTTTGGGTATTTCCAAAGAAAAAATTGAAGCTATTGAAGCTGAGTTTGAGAGGGTATTTGAGCATAAGAAGTTTACTGGCAGAAGTAGCGTTATGTATAAGTTTGAGGGGATAGGCTGTGCCTACTGGCATCAGAATGCGAAATTTGCACTTGCAGTACTCGAAACAGCACAGCGCACATCGAAGAGTGGCGAGGATATCAAAGCAATTTATGCGGCATATAATAAGCTTTTGCAAGGATTTATCTACCGCAAATCCCCGAGCGAATGCAAAGCGCTCCCACTTGAACCGTATTCGCACACCTCATTTAACAAGAAGAGTGAACAGCCCGGAATGACAGGTCAGGTTAAAGAGAGCATTATAATGCGACGGGGTGAGCTCGGTGTTTTAGTGGAGAATGGCGAGATAATATTTGAGCCGAAGTTCATTCGAGAAGATGAATTTGCAGACTGCGATGAGGTTAAATTCAGCTGTTATGGTCTGCCTTTTAGCTATAAGAAAACAGGGCAAGTTTCGGTGAAAATCTGTAAAAATGGTGAAAAAATAACACTAAGTGAGCTTGCAATACCAAAATCCATCAGCAGTGGTATATTCAATAGGAATGGTGAAATTAAGTCTGTTGAGGTAACATTCTAAGGTATAGTTTCAACTAATAATAAAAGAACCCTCGTTTTGTTAATTCAAAACGAGGGTTCTTTGTTAGATAGATAAAAATAGCTAGAGTTGTTTCTATTTGCAATCAGCGGGTCGGCTTCTATTTGCTATTTTCCTCGACAAACTTCAAAGCCTCTTCTTTGGTGAACTCG
>CAYJJJ010000031.1:7301-18489 GCA_964370465.1 uncultured Oscillospiraceae bacterium | reverse complement strand
ATATAAATAACCCCCGCAAACCCAAATACCAAAAATAACCTCTTATGAGGATAAAAAGGAATGTTTAATATGAGAAATGTTGCAATAGACGGCCCATCAGGCGCTGGAAAGAGCACTATATCGAAAAAGGTGGCGGCAGAGCTTTCGTTTATCTATGTCGATACCGGGGCGCTTTATCGTGCTGTCGGGCTTTATATGCTCCGTGCAGGTATTGACACTCGAAACGAAAATGCAGTTGTTGGAAGGCTCTGCGAGCTTTCGGTTAACTTTAAATATGTCGATGGTCTTCAACACGTTTTCCTAAACGGCGAAGATGTCACCGAGGCTATCCGTCAAAATGAGTGCAGTATGGCGGCGAGCGATGTTTCCGCATTTGCAGAGGTCCGCAGTTTCCTAATGGATTTGCAGCGAAATATCGCAAAAACAAATGATGTAATAATGGATGGTCGCGATATCGGAACTGTTGTACTCCCAGATGCGCAACTTAAAATTTTCCTCACTGCCACTGCGGAAGACAGAGCTAACAGACGGTTTTTAGAGCTCTCGGCAAAGGGGCAAGAAATCAAATTTGAAACTCTCCTTACAGAGATAATCGAGCGCGACCACAACGATTCAACAAGAGAGGTAGCTCCCTTAAAGCAAGCGGACGATGCAATACTTATCGATACGACAGGAAACGAATTTTCGCAGTCGGTCCTAATAATCAAAACCCTCATAAAGGAAAAATTCAATGTATAAATTCTTTCACTATCTACTTTGGTTTCTAACCAAAATATTATTCTTTGCAAGTTACCATGGAATCGAAAATGTCAAAGGCAAAAGAGGGATTATCGTCTGTTCAAACCATGTGTCGTTTATCGACCCTGTAATGCTTGTTTGCGCTATACCGGATGGTATAGATATCATGGGAAAATCAGAGCTTTTTAAAATACCGGTTTTCGGTTTTTTGGCAAGAGGTATTAACGCTTTTCCAATTGATAGAGGCTCTGGCGATATGGACGCTATCGGGCTTGCAAAATCAAAACTTGAGGCAGGCAGAAAACTCGGCCTTTATCCCGAGGGCACAAGGAGTAAAGACGGCAAACTGCAGAGGTTTAAGAGTGGCGCTGTCTACCTTGCAGCGGCAACTGGCGCTGATATTATCCCCTGTTATATTAAAACCAAAAACGGGAGTGTTCGTCTATTTCGCAAGATTACCGTTTATTTTGGCAGTGCTATAAAAAACGAGGAACTCGGCGATATCACAAGTGACAGACGCAGTCTTAAAAAAGCAACAGCAATAATCCGCGAGCGTATAGCGAACCTTGGTGGTGAAGAGATTTGAAGATAATTGTTGCAAATACCGCTGGATTTTGCTTTGGTGTTGACAGAGCTGTTAAAATGGTAGAGGAAGCTGTTTTAACTTCCGATAGCATCGTAACTTTAGGCCCTATTATCCACAACAAAAGACTGGTTTCCTCACTAGAGGAAAAAGGCGCTTATGTTATAGATGATATTTCACAGGCAACAGGTAAAAAGGTGGTAATACGAAGCCATGGTGTCGGTGCATCTGTATATAGCGAGCTTTTAGAAAAAAATATCCCTTATATCGATGCTACCTGCCCTTTTGTTTCAAATATTCACAATATTGTGAAAAATACAGATGCCGATATAGTTATTATTGCGGGAGATGAAAATCACCCCGAAGTTGAAGCAATAAGAGGCCATTGCAAGGGCAAAAATTTTGTAGTTTCAAACGCAGATGAGTTTTATAATCTTTGTAGTTTGGAAAATTTATCTGAAAAATATGTAATATTAGTTGCTCAAACGACATTTAATACACAAAAATGGTGCGAATTAACCAAACTATCAAAAGAAGTATGTACAAATATGAAAATATTTGATACAATATGTAGTGCAACGGAAAAACGACAAAAAGAAGCATATAAACTTTCGCAAAATTGCGACGTCGTTTTTGTCGTAGGAGATAGGAGCAGCAGCAACACTTTAAAGCTATTTGAAATTTGCAATGAGAATTGTAAATGTTATCTGATAGAGAGCGGAGAAGAGATTGACACTTCTATGTTCAAAGATGCGAAAACTGTCGGAATAACGGCAGGCGCATCAGCACCCCATTTTATTATCAAGGAGGTTTTACAAGTTATGAGTGAAACACAAAGAGAGGAAAATTTGAGTTTTGAGGAGATGCTCGAGCAATCTTTCAAAGCAGTTAGGACAAATCAGAGAGTTGTTGGAGTAGTGGCAGCTATATCGCACGGTGAAGTACATGTAGATATAGGAACAAAGCATGCAGGATTCATTCCTTCAGGCGAAATCTCACAAGACCCATCTGCAAAAGCAGAAGATCTATTTAAACCGGGGGACGAAGTAGATCTTATAGTCCTCAAAGTGGACGACTCAGAGGGTCGTGTTATGCTCTCAAAAAGACGCTTTGATGAAATGGCGGGACAAGATGAGATAATTAAAGCATACGAAGAGGAAGCTGTTTTAGAAGGTATTGTTACTGAGGTTATCAAGGGTGGCGTTATTGTCACATCTGCAGGCGTGCGTATATTCGTTCCTGCTTCTCAGGCAACTGTTTCTAAAAACGACGACATCAATCTGCTAAAGGGCACAACAGTTAACTTTAAAATTATCGAGCCCGCTAAAGGCAGAAGAAGTTTTGTCGGTTCAATTAAAGCAGTTCTAAACGCTGCAAGAAACGAACTTCGCGATAAGTTCTGGGAAGAAGTTTCTGAAGAGAAAGTTTACAGCGGTGAGGTTAAGAGCCTTACAGGTTACGGCGCATTCGTTGACCTCGGTGGCGTTGACGGTATGATTCACATATCAGAGCTATCTTGGAAAAAGATAAGACACCCATCAGAAGTTGTTAAAGTTGGCGATATCGTTGAGGTTTATATAAAATCTCTCGATCGTGAGAACAAAAAAGTTTCTCTTGGCTACAAAAAAGCTGAAGACAACACATTTGAAGTTTTCAAAAGAGATTTCAAAGAGGGCGATACAGTAAATGGCAAAGTTGTTTCAATAACAAACTTCGGCGCATTTGTTAACATTTTTGAAGATGTTGACGGCCTTGTTCACATCTCACAGATTAGCTACCAGAGAGTTAATTCAGTTGAGGAAGTGCTCAAAGTTGGAGATGCAGTTACTGCACAGATCACAGCAATTGACGCTGATCAGCAGAGAGTTTCTCTATCAATTAAAGCTCTACTTCCAAAAGAGGACGCTGCACCTAAGGGCGACGAAACACCAAATGAAGACGCTATTGATCCAGAACTCGCTTCTAAATATATCATAAACGCAGAGTAAGTCAGATTGCCAGGTCACAGATAGCCAGAGGACAGAATATATGTCCCCTAAGTTTATCTGAACAACTAAAATTAAAGACGTTATCATTTCGATAGCGTCTTTTTTGTTTGTCTATATCTTTTAAAGCTTTGCCTTTATCTCTTTTTTTACATATTCCAAATCGCTGTTTGCAAGAATTGGAATAAGCTCATTAATTTCATCAATAGGTTTATCCCACCACTTAAAATCAAGCATTAACGATATAAGCTCATCATCAAAACGGCGGCGGAGAGCTTTTGCAGGATTTCCAACCGCGATAGTGTATGGCGCTATATCGCTTGCTACAACGCTATTCGCCCCGATTATTGCGCCATCTGAAATTTTCACCCCCGCCATAATTGTCACATTCTGCCCTATCCAAACATCATTGCCAATTACTGTATCCCCTTTGAGCGGCATCTCAGATAATGCCGGCACATCTTGACTCCAACCATCAAATATATAAAATGGATATGTAGAAACAGCATTCATCTGGTGATTAGCGCCATTCATTATAAAGGTAACTCCTGCCGCAATCTGGCAGAATTTTCCTATGATAAGTTTGTCATCGTAAAACTCATAATGATGTGTTACACGACTCTCAAAATCTCTATCGGAAAAATATGTGAAATCCCCCACTATTATATTTGGATTACTTATAGTAGGTCTAACATATGTCACTGTATCAATTCCGTTTACTGGGTATATTGTTTCGGGGTTTGGCTTTTTTGAGCTACTCATTTAGATACCTCTTTACTTATAAAAGTTGAATTGTTTTTTATTTTGTGAGATAATAATATAAAAAAATAGAGGGGGATATTATGCCGCATATTACAGTTAAGATGTATAAAGGACACAGCGAAGAGAAAAAACAGCGACTTTCTGATGAAATCACAAAAGTTTTTGGGGAGGTGCTCGGCTCTTCTGCCGATGTTGTTTCAATTGCTATTCTGGAATACGAACCCTCAGACTGGGACGCAGTTTATAACAGCGAAATTGAAAATAACCCAAATCTCTATAAAGTGCCAAACTATCCGGATTAATATTTTATTTTAAGACAATCGGTATTATATTATCGGTTGTCTTTTTTACCCCATTTTTAATGCAACTTGCTATTAATATTTTGCCTGTTATTTATATAGTCGCAAAAAGCGCTTTATCTGATTTTTTCTATAATTTTTTCCACTTGTAAAGCTTTACAGTCGCCCCGCCCGCCCCGCAGCAAACGCACTTCGTGCGTTTAGTCGAGCTTTGCTCGACTGCGGCGATTAAAAATCGCCGCTGCGGGGCGGGCGGGGCGACTTGCATTCTCACCAAAATTTTAATCTTTAAAAGGACGGACGCAAGCACCGCTCCCTCTCGTTAATCACTCGATTATAATAAACCCCTCAAATTCCCGCATTCATAAAAAAGCATTTTTTCTCAAAACATCTTCAATACGCTGAATTTAGTAAAACCCAACCGCTACTTTGAAACAAAATTAAATCCGCTCTCTATCTGCTCTCGGATAAACTCCTCTACCCTCTCACTTCCTACTGCGCCACTTCGAGGTCCTACCGCCGAAACACAGATAGAAGCGGTAGCTGTAGCAAAGGTAGCCGCCTCCTGCACTGTTGCACCTTGTATAATCTTATGTAAAAAAGCTGAACAGTAGCTATCCCCAGCGCCCGTAACATCCAAAACCGTGACAGGAGGTGCCGCAACGCTGAATTTTCCATCTTCGGTATAAATATCGCTTCCCTGCGCCCCTTTTGTGACAACGAGAACTGAAATACCGTAGGCAAGAAGCGATAGTGCCGCATCTGCTACCTCCCTGTTCCCTCGAAACCTATCAAACCCAACATTGTTAAAAAAAGCGATATCCATCTGCTTGTAAAGCTCTTTAAAAACAGGGTTAATATACCCGACGTCCATATCGTAAACCATCTTCACTCCGCACTCTTTAAATGACGCCACAACCTCTTTAGCACCCATATCTTTGTATCGCAGAAGGCTAATTTCGCCGACAGTTGAATAGATATACTGCGCATTTTTCAGAAAGTCATATATCTCATCGGTGAGCTCTACCTTTTCTATTCCCATAGTCGGTATCAAGATAGAATTTTCACCGCCGACAACAAAGACCATGGTTTTACAATCAGGCAAGCTGTCGTCATAGATAACTTTTGTATCTATCCCCTGCCCTTCTAAATTATCGACAAGAATTTTCGTAACACTCCCGCTATTAAGGGTCGTGACAAACCCAGTCTTTTCGCCAAAGCTGCGGAAAACACTCGCCGCATTCGCCATAGTGCCACCAACTTCTGGTGGGAGCGCACGAACAATTGCCTTGTCGCCAAGCGCTGGCCAGTGCTCTGACTCGTAGTATTCATCGAGGGCAACCTCGCCTAAAAAGACTGTATAGTTTTTCATAATTCATCTCCTGTATTTTCATCATTTTCACATCACAATAACGGCACTAATATAATAAACCTATGTTATCACAAAGTTTCTAAAATGAAAACTGTATAAAATAGATAAATTTTTCTTATTATTTTATACTGTATTATCGTTGTAATAAGTAACGTGAACCAGTATAATATATTTATATTATTTTTTGGGAGGGTAAAACAACATGGGAAAAAACAGTAGACTCGTATTCATTTTAATTCCAATCGGTATTGCCATTAACTTTATCGGTGGACAGATAGCTATCCTTTTAAGGCTTCCGCTTTATCTTGATGCTATCGGAACAATCACAGTCGGTGCACTATGTGGTGGTATACCAGGCGCACTCGTCGGCTTAATATCAAACGTGATTAACTCGGTTTCATCACCAATCACATTATGGTATGGTATTCTTAATATCTTATTCGGACTTTCAGCGGCATACCTATCGAGCAAAGGGGTTTTCAAATCACTTTGGAAAAGCTTAGTTTCAGTTCTATTATTCGCACTAATCGGTGGTGGAATTGGCTCGGTAATGACATGGTTCCTCTATGGAATGGATTTTGGTTCAGGCGTTTCATCGATCTTCTCGCTACCTCTCCACAACATCGTTGGCCTACCTAAATTCCTATCGCAGTTTATCGCTGAGTTCTGTATGGACGTTGCAGACAAAACACTAACAATTCTTGCAGTGTTTACGATACTAAAAGGAATGCCAAAACGATTCCTATCAAAACTTCCACTCGGTGGCATTTATGTCGGCGAAGATTTTGAAGAAGAATAAAAACATAACTTGAAAACCTAAGGAGCACACAAATTGTGTGCTCCGGTTTTTGTAAAAGGAGCAAATATGGAATTCATAAATAGTTTCAAAATATACCAAAAATTTAAAAATCCATTTTTAAGATTAAACCCAATAGTCCGCTTAAACACTATGTTTGCTATTGCCCTCTCTGGTATGATTGTCGGCGATTATAGATATGGCTTTTCTATATGCCTATTTCTAGTCGTTTTCAACTTTATCGTCGGTAGTGGCGTGAAATTTATTAAAATATTCGCCTATATAACTTTTTTGTTACTAGGATTTCTCTTTTTTATCCGTCAGATAGGCTCACCAGGTCCTACTGTTATCGCGGAGGTGCTCGGTTTTAAAATAACCCTTGAGCCACTTATGAATACACTTAACATCTCCTCTGGTCTTATCCTCTTCTCAGCATCACTCCTCACATTCTTTTTGAACACTCAGATGCGCGACCTAATGTATTCACTTGTAAAGCTCGGTATGTCACATACCGTTTCATATATGGTTCTTGCCTCATTCCAAACAGTTATCGATCTTCGCAAAACAATGGTAACTATCATGGACTCGCAAAAAGCTCGTGGCATAGAAACCGATGGAAATGTATTCGTACGTTCAAAGGCGTTTTTCCCCGTTTTAGCACCTGTTGTCTTCTCTGCATTTAGCTCTGCTGAGGAAAAGACTATCGCTATGGAAGCTCGTGCGTTTGCCGCAAACACAGCGCACACACACCTTAGAAGACTTCGCCCTACACCAAAATATGAAATAGCACTTGCAGTTGTTGCAAATCTATATTTAGTTGGCGTTATTGTCTTTAAATTATTTTTATAGGAGATAATTATGGCTGATGTAATAAAACTTAAAAATGTAAACTACAAATATCCGTTCCAGAAAAACCATGCACTCAAAGATATAAACCTCACTTTAGAAGACGGTAAATTCTACGGAGTTATCGGACACAACGGTGCTGGTAAAACAACTCTATGCAACCTAATTCGAGGACTCTGCCCACATTTTTACCGCGGAAAACTCGAGGGAGATGCTGTTGTTTTTGATAAGGATATAATTGACCACGACCTTGCTGATATCTCGGTGCGCATTGGATATGTTTTCCAAAACCCATTTACCCAAATAAGCGGAATTAAAGAAACCGTCTTTGAAGAGATAGGTATGGGTCTTGAAAATCTCGGTGTACCTGTAGATGAGATGATTGAGAAGATATCCTCTGTCTGTAAAACGCTCAAAATTGAGCACCTTATGGAGAAAAACCCAAACGAGCTATCAGGCGGACAGCGCCAGAGGGTTGCATTCGCATCAATTATAGCTATGGACTCCGAAATGCTTGTTATAGATGAGCCAACCTCACAGCTTGACCCAGAGGGCACTGAGGAGGTCTTTAAAATTATAAAAACCCTCAAAGAGCAGGGCAAGACTATTATCCTTGTCGAGCATAAAATAGACCTTATCGCTGAATACTGCGATGAAGTTATCGTTATGAACGAGGGTGAAATCGTTAAATTTGGCAAAACTGGAGAAGTTTTGACCGATACTTCCCTTGTAGATTTCGGCGCTCCAATCCCCGAGGCCGCAAAGCTCGGACACAGTCTTGCAGCTGCAGGCAAACCGCTTTCTAAAACTCCAGTTACCACAGAAGAAGCGGTATCACTTTTAAAAGAGAGGGGAAACTAATATGGGAATAGTTCTTTCTAACTCAACATTTACCTACCCAAACGGTTTTACCGCCAATAAAAATTTATCGCTCACTATTAACGAGGGCGAGAGAGTTGCTATTGTAGGTCAGAACGGCGCTGGAAAAACTACCGCAGTTAAACTCATGAACGGTCTTAATAAACCGACAGATGGCGATGTTTTAATCGACGGCGAGAGCACTAAAAATAGAACTTGTGCACAGATATCAAAGTCTGTTGGATACGTATTCCAAAACCCCGACGACCAGATATTCAATGCAACTGTTCGTGCTGAAATTGAATTTATGCCAAGATACTATAAAATGGACGAGATTGAGATCAAATCAAGGGTAGATGAGGCCGCAGAAGTAACCGACATAAAAAAATATCTAAAGCAAAATCCTTTTGATATTCCATACCCTATCCGCAAATTCGTTTCTATCGCCGCAATAATGGTTACAAAACCAAAATACATCATCCTCGATGAGCCGACTGCCGGACAAGATAACTGGGGTATCGCAACCCTTGAAAAACTAATTAGTTACCTTGAGGGCACAGGTGTCACTGTTCTTACAATCACTCACGATATGGAGTTTGTCCAGAGGAATTTCACAAGAGTTGTTGCGATGGCAAACGGAAATATCATAGCAGACGGCACTCCATCTGATATTTTCTACGATAAAGAGGTGCTTGAAACTGCAAAAATCAAGATGCCGCAAATCGCAGGCATAGCAAATGAAATTTTCCCTGATAAGCGCATTATGACTATTGATGAGCTTATTGAGAATGTTAAATAGGAGAGTTTAATGAAACATATAGTTGCTGGAATATCGATTGTCAACGATATTATCTTTGCAGATGGAAGCAGTACAAAAAATCATATCGGTGGCGCTATTTTCGGCGTCGGCGGAATACTCGCTTGGGAGAGCGATGTGCTTTATGTCACAAAGGCAGGGCGCGACTTCAAAGATTACTACGGTAAATTCTTCGATGCAAACCACCTCTCATACGACGGCATCTACTACGACCTACCACACACCCACTACAACGAGCTGAAATACAACCCAGATGGCAGCGGCAGATATATCGAGTACTCAATTATAGAAGAGGGGTATATGGAAACTTACGCCCCACAAACAAGGCTTTGGGCGCATCATGTCGCTGATAAATGCACGAGCGAAACAATATCAATCTATCTTGATGAGCATATCGAGGGAGACTGCTTGCAGGAAGTTGCAAAAATCAGGGCGGCCGCACCTAATGCGAAAATCAACTGGGAGATACCGACCGATAATACAAGCAATCCCGCTGTTCGTGATAAGGTTTTAAAGGCGGTTTCTGACGTAGATATCTTTTCACTCAACCTACCTGAAAGCTATGATTTGTTTGGGACAAAAAGCGAAGGTGAATCAATTGAGCATATAAAATCGATGAAAACACCTTGTTTCTTTAGAGTTGGCTCTAAAGGCGCTTATATGATTATCGACGGCAAAGCTTATTTTGCCCCCTCGCATAAGTCAGAGAGCTCAGTTGACCCGACAGGTTGTGGCAACTGCTCAACTGCAACTGCAGGCTATCTCTTTAGCATCGGTGAGGACCCACTTATGAGCGTTGTAAAATGCAACATCTCAGCAGGGCTCAATGCGGCGCAGTACGGACCGTATCCATATGTAAGCAATACACAGAGAGCGGAGTTTTTAAAGCTTGCAAAAGAGCTCTATGACCTCGCAAAATAGAAATAAATAATATTATAAGCCCAGAAACTGCCAAAACGGCATATTTGTGGGCTTATTATTATATAACTTAAAACTAAGGGCTAATGATTAAAGACTGAACTATAAAGGATAAATACCAAAAAAAGGGAGATTTAATGAGCGTATTTACAATTAAGATTATACTTGTAATTTTCATGTTTGGCGACCATTTAGCCGCCGCTTTAGTTTACAGTGATATTATATCTCCTGAGCTTATCATTTTGCTTCGCAGCGCTGGACGCTTTGTCTTCCCGGTTTATGCGTATCTTGTTGCAAATGGTTTTCACCACTCAAAAGACCGCAAAAAATATCTCAATAATCTTATAATCTTTGCCGCACTCTCTCAAATTCCATTCCTTATGCTTGTTTCCAAAGCACCTTTTGGAGTACCCATATCGATGGCATTTAACATCTCTTTCTCTGTAACGAGTCTTTTGCAATACTTTTTAGTTTGTATCTTTTTGCTCTTCTGCTACTACCTTTTTATATCAAAGAAGCTTCTCGATTTAGCTTTCACTTCAATTTCGCTTGCCCTCGCAGCGCTCACCCTTTCGGTGTCTGGAGGCAGGTTTTACGCATCTGATTTAAATGTACTATACACATTTGCAGTGGCGGTTGTTTTGATGATGACAATAGAGGTTTATAAAAAAAATTCACTCTCAATGCTCATTGCTCTTCTCGCATCTATCGCTTCGGCTTTGTGCTTGCTTTATTTAGGCCTTTACAGCGACTACAATTTGCTTGGGGTAGCGCTCGTCGTTTTTATTCATATGTTGGGGCTGGAAAAGATAAACAGCATTATCGCCGTCGGGATATTTTGCCTAATCCATTATGTTGGCAACTCTCTTTTCTTACCCCTCTCGCTTATATCAGTAGTTATTATATTCCTTTACAACGGTAAAAAAGGCTATCACCTAAACAAATATTTTTTCTACGCTTTTTACCCAGTGCACCTCCTGGCTATTGGTATTTTCAGGTTTTTCGGGTGAGTATAAAACTGTGAATTTTGCAGTTATTTTTTAGTTTTCTTGTAGTTTTCTTGTAGTTTTCTTGTAGTTTTCTTGTAGTTTAACCGCTGGGAGGCGGCGCCCGAAGCGGCGAGCCTCTCGGCTCGCCATTGCCGCAAAGAATTTGCGACAAAACGCATAAAATGCGTTTGCTTCGGGCGCCGACCCACCAGATTGTAAGTGACA
>CAYJJJ010000031.1:0-7201 GCA_964370465.1 uncultured Oscillospiraceae bacterium | reverse complement strand
ACAGAACACAGAAGACAGAGTAGAGTCGCATATCATGCCCACCAGATAATAAAACGCTCGATGAAAAAAACCAGACGCCCGATGAAAAACAAAATACACAGAGTATAAATATACTCTGTGTATTTTTTGTGCGCTATTTAAAACAACTCAAACTCCCCTATATCGCACATATCTCTTATTTTGGATTTTCCTTTGCAAAGGTTTCGTACGCCTTTTTAAAGTCGCCCTCTATAATCTTTGTAGTTGCCGCAAGCATCGCGCAGTGAGGCATACCGAAATCCTCAACGATATAGCTCTGCAAATCATAGTATCTGCCGTCCTCTTCTTTAAAGCAGTCTATCCTGTCTATCATCGGAGTTGTGGCATCCATAAATCCATAGCAGATATTTCCGAGACCAAAGCTCATTCCGCACTCAAAAACAGTACCGCTATCGGGGTCTGGCCCATGGAAAGAGTTCACATTCGCTATAATGCTGTCGCTGTTTCGCACATGCTGCTGATCTCTATCGAAGATATACGCTTTGAAACAAGAGTTCCATCCTCCCGCCTTCTCTGCCGTCATAACCTCTAACCCGTGCGCATCATCCGCTGGGAAAAGCCCCTCGAATCCACATTTTTTTGCATAGTCTTTGAGCATTTCGCCATACTCTAAATTATCGCCGTAAAAGACTTCAAACCCTGCGAGGTAGGCACGATGACACTCCCCAAGTGGTAATGTCGCCTTGTTTCTATTGTCCACTCGAGGGTCAATTCTGCTTCCCCTGTCCTTTTCTAATTCGTCATTGTCGATATTTATTATTTTCAAGACCTCTTCAAAATTGCCACCGATAACTTTGCTCGGTATAGTATACATCAAATTTCCAAAAGAATTTCTCGCCTCAGCATATCTTCCAGGCCTCGGCAGCTCAGTATCCAGAATAGTTCCGTCTGGGTTGAATTTTCCACCGGCACGAACTTTCATAAGCTCAACCAATTTATCGAGATATGTGTAAAGGCGCTTTTCTTTGGCAAATCCAACTCCCAAAGTGAATATAGTACCAGCATCTGGCTCTCTATCGCGGAAGTAGTTTATATCTCCAACAACTATATCAACATCATCTAGAAAGTTGTTTTTTATTGGTATAACCTTATTCTCCCGCATCATCTTAGCTACTGGATACTCGATAAGCTCGTGGCCATATAGCGCCGCTGTCGCCTTGTGATAGGCATACTGCATCTCCCAATCTTTTGCATAAACTTGTGGTGTTGCTAACATAATTTTCATACATAAGCCTCCTGTAAATTTATCTGACAATAGTTAAAGAAAAGCCCCAAACTCTTCACCTTTCTCTTCACTATTATTCATTACCTTACTTTATCTTCCCATATTCTCATCAATTGCCATATCCCGACAAAGCTCGCTATAATGCCCGCCCTTTGCTATAAGCTGCGCGTGATTGCCCTGCTCAATAATTTTGCCATCAACTACAACAAGGATTAAATCAGCCTCTCTTATAGTCGATAATCTGTGAGCTATAAGAAACGAAGTTCTTCCGTGCAAAATATGTTTTATAGCTTTTTGGATAAGCGCTTCTGTTTCGGTATCGACTGAACTTGTAGCCTCATCGAGGACAAATATAGCTGGATTTGCGATTATCGCCCTTGCAAAGCTGATTAACTGTCGCTGACCGGCAGACAGTCGTTCACCACCCTCGCCAACTTGCGTATCATAACCTTTTTCCATTTTCATTATTAAATCATGACAATATGTCATTTTGCAGGCATTTTCTATCTCTTCGTCTGATGCATCGAGTTTGCCATACCTTATATTCTCTGCAATGCTACCCGAAAACAGATGCGGACTCTGCAAAACATACCCTAAATTCGAGTGTAGCCAAAGTTGGCTTCGCTCTTTGTAGTTTTTACCGTCGATTAAAATTTCGCCCTTTGTCGGCTCAAAAAATCTGCAAGCAAGGTTCACAAGGGTGCTTTTTCCAGCCCCTGTTTCACCTACTATCGCAACATTTGTCCCCGCAGGGATTTTCAAGCTAAAGTCCTTTAGCACATATTCATCGCCGTCAGGATACTTAAACGAGATATCAAGAAAGTCTATATCGCCTTTTATCGGCTCCCAGTTCTCTTTTTTAGGGTTTAGGTTATCGCCATACTTTGCGATAACTTCATCGGTATCTTTTATAGTCTCCTCTTCTGCGAGCAGAGAATAAATTCTGTCGATATTTACCTGTGTTGCAACCATTTCGGCAATTATTCGAGCTATCTGCTGGAGTGGCTCAAACATTGAAGTCGCATAGGATATAAATACCGAAACAAGGGTAAATGTGGAGAAATCCTCTATCGCCATATATCCACCCTGAACAAGCACAATAGCAACTGCACTTGATGAGAAAAATACGACTATCGGGATAAATATAGCGCTTAGCATCGTCGCCCGAACACTGTATTTATACATCTTATCGGTAACTTTCTTAAACCCTTCGGTATTTTTATCCTCAATTACAAGCGTCTTTGAGGTTTTGGAGCCTGTTATTCCCTCATTATATGCGGCAGTCACCTCTGCATTAATATGGCGCACCTCTCTGTTTGCGGCAAGTATTCTCTTTTGGAAGAAGAAAGTTATTAAGAATATAATCGGCACAATTGTTCCAACAAGCAGTGCAAATTTTGCATTTAGTGCAAACATCGCAATAAAAACACCCACTATATAAGCAACCGCCCAGAACATATCGATAAGTCCCCAGCCGATAATAAGGCCGATTTTATTTGTGTCACTCATTATTCGGCTTATTATATATCCAACTGCCGTTTGGTTATAGTATGAAAGCGGAAGCTTTTGAAGTTTTAGGAACAGATCGTTTTTAAGGTCCCTTGCAACAATCATCTCCATTCTCATAGACATTCTTGTGAAAAGAACAACTGCCAACCCCTGAAGCAGAATAACCCCTGCATAGACAAGAGCAAAGGTAAACAAACCGTCTACAGTTTCTTTTAGGATAAAATTGTCCATCGCATACCGCTGAAATAGCGGAAAAGAGATATCGATAACCGCAGTTAAAAGCATGATTAGACAGACTGCAACAAACCGCTTTTTATGCGGTTTCATAACAGGCAATAGCTTTTTCCAGACAGCTAAACTAAACTTTTTGCTCTCCATTTAGCTCTCCTCCTTTGCATTAAACTGCTCTGCAACTTTAAACTGCATCTCATATATCCTCTTATAAAGCCCATCTTTTTGAGTGAGCTCTTTATGTGTTCCAACGCTCTCTACAGCGCCATCTGCCAAAACGACTATCTCGTCGGCATCTTTTAGGGTGTTTATTCTATGAGATATTATTATAACTGTTGCATCTTTCATCGTATTTTTAAGGTTTTGCCTTATCTTCTTATCGGTTTTAAGATCAATTGCCGACAGACTATCATCAAAAACAATAACAGGGGTATTGCATACAAGCGTTCTTGTTATCGCAATTCGCTGTTTCTGCCCACCTGAAAGGGTAACTCCCCTCTCTCCCACAAGTGTTTTGTACCCCTTTGCAAAAGAGGTTATCGAATTGTGGATAGATGCTATATTTGCATTTTCATGCATCTCACTATCTGTTAAACCATCTTTTCCAATCGAGATATTTTCAGCTATTGTCCGTGAGAACAAAAACGGCTCCTGTAAAATAAGCCCTACATTCTCTCGAAGGTAGCTCTTCTTAATATTCTTTATATCAACACCACCGATAGTTATTCTGCCCTTGCCATCGGGGATATCATAAAGCCTGTTTAAAAGATAGGTAATAGTTGATTTACCGCTGCCAGTTGCACCTAAAATACCAACCGTTGTCCCCTTTTTAATGCTAAACGATAGGTTTTTAATAATCTCTTCACTGTCATACCCAAACGAAACATCTTCAAAAACAATATCGCCATCCATCGGAGGGGTGCTCTCTTCTGCCTTGTCGCACTCTTCCTCTTCTTTTAAGATATCCTCTATCCTCTTAATCGAAACGCCCGCTTTGCTCATTTCAGAGAGTATCCTCCCAAGGCTACGAATAGGCCATGTGAGAGAGGCAGTGTATCCGATAAACAGCACAAACTCACCGAGCGAAATCTGCCCTGTTGCCGCAAAAACACTACCAGCAACAACAACAGTAACCATAGCAAAACCTGTGACAACATCGCCTATACCCCAGTATAGCGACATGGTTTTCCCAAGTTTTAACCAGGTATCGACGAATTTGTCATTTTTCTCTTTAAACTCGTTATATTCATAAGCCTCTCTGCCGAATGCACGCACAACACGAACTCCCGTTAAATTCTCCTGTGCATCAACTAAAAGTTCACCCTCTGTTTCATCGGCATATAAAAATTCCTTGCCAATTTTCCCGTAAAAAATAACACTATATCCCCCGACGAGTGGAATAAATGCTATTGAAATTAATGTGAGCGTCACATTCATGCTAAACATCATCGCAACCGCAAGGCTCACAAGCAAAATTATTCTAAACACCTCAATTAGTTGCTTTGATACAAAGACCTTGAGCACCTCAACATCGGCACTACAGCGCTGAATTATATCGCCTGTTAGATTGTCGTTATGCCACTTAAACGGCAGTTTTTGTATATGCAAATACAGGCTATCTCGAAGTGTCTTTACAAACCTCTCCGTTCCACGAACTATCGACATTCTCGAAAAGAAGTTGAAAAGCGTTGATAGAAATGAAAATGCAAGCACAAAAACACCGCAGATTATAAGGTTGTTTCGAAGTGCCTCTCGCCCCCCAAAAAACTCGATAATGCTCGCAATAATTCCACTAGTTACAGGCAAATCTCCAACGATATTATCAATAGTCACCCTTATAACCTGAGGACTTAAATAGTTTAATAGTATTGATATAAATATAAAAACAACCGACAGTGCAAAGTATCGCTTGTTTCCTTTAATATATTTAAATACCGAGCCTTTTTTCATAAATTTTCTCCTAAATCGCAACAAATTCTATTAATATATTATATCACTTTGTCAACTAAAAGCAAAGTTATTTTAAATATTTATTTAGTGGTAAATTTCTTTATATCAACCTTCACCCCTTTGATTTCACACCCTTTAATTGACATAATTCCCACTTCTGTTATAATTTATTTAAACTCAATAAATAACCAAAAAACACGAGGTGATTAAATGTTAGTTCAGTTTGGCATTAAAAATTTCTTATCTTTTAAAGACACTGCCATTTTTGATATGAGCGCAATAAAAAACTGCAAAGAGCATACAAGCAATCTTATATCTATCCCCCTGGTAAAGGAGAATTTTCTAAAGGTTGCAACTATTTACGGTGCAAACGCCTCTGGTAAATCAAACCTCTTCCTCGCTATGCAAACTTTTCAAGATATCGTCAGAAAATCTTTAAATACAAACCCAAATCCAAAAGATACTGCACTGAGCGATGGCTATCACCCATACACCTTTTTAAACGAGCGAAGCAATACCGAATTTTCTGTTGTGTTCATATTAGACGATAGCGAGTACAGCTATGGCTTTGAGTACAACGAAACCGAGATTTTCGCCGAATGGCTATACAAAAAGGACTTCAACACAAAGCGCACCGCAACTGTTTTTGAGCGCGAAAAAGGCGAAGTGCGATTCGGTAGTTGTGTAAAAAAGATATGTCAGCCGTTATCGAAATTAATACCCGCACAGACACTTGTCTTAACTTTTCTAAACAAACTGAGCATCGACACGCCTATATTCAACACCGTCTACAACGGTATTCTTGAAACCTTTATAGCTCCATCTAACTTGTTTGAAAACCCAGTTTTCTTGCAAGAGTATCTTCGGGATGTTATAGATACCGATAAATCAGACCTTCTCCGCTTTCTTGCAGAGATAGACACAGGGATTTGCGATATAGACTATACGATAACCGACGATAAACCCGAATTTTTCTCCTACCACAAAGGGGTTGATGGCAAACTCTACCCTCTGAAACTTCGAGTTGAGTCCGAAGGGACGCTCAAAAGCATTGCGATATTTATAAACGCAAAGGAGGCAACTTTAAACGGTAAAACCATTTTTATAGATGAGCTCAATTCAAGGCTTCATCCGCTACTGCTAAAATATATAATAGATATTTTCAACTCTGAAAAAAATAAAATGGGACAGCTAATTTACACAACGCACGATACCACCCTTTTAAACAGTCGATTTTTCAGAATTGACCAGATATGGTTTGTTGAGAAAGATGAGTACGGACAATCAAAACTCACCGCACTATCAGACTACAAACTTCGCTCTGACGCTTCCTTTGAAAAAGACTATTTAAGTGGTGTTTATGGCGGCATTCCTTTCCTTGGCGACTTTGAGAGCGGAGAGGAAAAATTATGATGAGCAACGATGATTTTAAAAGGCGCAGGAGCAGTAGAGCACCTCGAACTCTTGGCAATAAAACCCCTCGCCCAAATTCTTTTCTGATAGTTACAGAAGGAACAAAAACAGAACCCCTCTATTTTATGGGGCTTACTGAGCATATTAAGCAAAAAAACGGCGGTGTTTTAGAAGTTGTGGCACTTCCACACATCGATATATCAGGTGCTGGGAGGGGAACTGTCAGCCTTGTTCATAAGGCGGCAGAGATTGCACGCACTGCAAAGATAATATATCAAAACATCTGGGTGGTATTTGACAAAGATGATTTCACAAACTTTGATCACGCTATAAGCTTAGCAAAAACCAAAGGATTTAACGTCGGGTGGAGCAACGAGAGCTTTGAGTATTTTCTATACCTGCATTTTGCATACAGCGAGAAAAACGAAGGGCGAAAATACTGGATGGCAAAGCTCGATGAGATGTTTTTTAAACACAATCTGCGAAACAAAAGATACCAAAAAAACTATACCGACATTTATGATATTTTAGATAGGGACGGCGGAGTAGCGAGAGCTTGTAAGAATGCACAGCTACGCATGAAACAGTTCCCGAAAAAAACTAAACCTTCATCTATCAACCCCGGCACAACGGTACATAATTTGGTGCTGAAACTGCAAAGCTATCTGTGATTTTTTTGAGCACCTCTTCATGGCAGCTTTTGTGTAGTACAACGATATTTTCAGCATGGTGTGAGATTCTTTTAGATAAGAAGGGCTCGACTGTTGCGCACCGCCGCCGCCAAAACCGCTTCGCGGTTTTCGCCGAGCGAAGACAAGTGTCTTCGCTCGCCGC
>CAYJJJ010000030.1:0-19669 GCA_964370465.1 uncultured Oscillospiraceae bacterium | reverse complement strand
AAACAGGTTAATGTATTTATTTCAGCGAAGCGTAGATTATTTGTATTTCGCCGCCGCCAAGACAGCGAGCTCGTCGCATCGCTCATTTTCGGGGTGGCCGTTATGGCCTCGAATCCAGTTGAAGGTCACAGTATGCAAATTAATAAGTGGTGTCAACTGCTCCCACAAATCAACGTTTAAAACAGGCTTGTTATCACTTTTCTTGTAACCTTTCTTTTGCCAATTAAAAAGCCAGCCTTTGTTTATCGCATCGGTGACATACTTACTATCGCTAAAAAGAGAAACCTCACATGGCTCTTTTAGAAGCTTTAGTGCCTCAATTACCGATAGAAGCTCCATTCGGTTGTTTGTCGTGTCGGCGGCACCACCGCTTATCTCACGTACTGTATCTTTGTAGCACAAAATAGCGCCAAATCCACCGGGTCCTGGATTTCCACTACATGCACCATCTGTATAGATAAAAACTTTTTTCATAAAACCATCCAATTATTTTTTTATGATTATTTTACCATATCTTTGCCAATTATAATAGTGTATCTCTTGACTTATCTTCTCTGCAACTGTATTATATAGATAACAAAACTGTTATTTATATGAGTGAACAAGTAGTAGTGAGTAGTGAAAAGGTATGGAGTTTTGATTTGCAAAACGATACTGTATAATTTTATAACATGCCTGCTCGCTATAAGCTTTTAATTATGATTTTTTTAATTTTTTACATACAAAAATGAAACTAAAGCAAGAGCTGACGCCGAAAACAAGGTGTTGGTCTTTTGTGGTTTTGCAATTAAACAGGAGGAAATTTTGACAGACAAAACAAAAAAACAAGAGGGCGCAGAGGGCGCTGTAAAGCAAAAAAGAAGGTATCCGCCAAGACAGAACAAAGCGGGGAAACAACAAAAACCTGCTGCTGAAAACGTGAATGCAGCGGCACAAACATCTGCAACAATTGGGAATGCATCAACAGAATTAAAGAGTGAAACTCGAAAGACAAATCAAAGCAATAAGCCGATAGGGCAAAAAAATGAGAACAAAAAAACAAACCAGGTAAAAAATGAAAATAACAAAACAAATCAGCAAAAAAATGAAAACAAAAAGCCGTTTATAAAAGGAAAAGGCGGCAAGGGTAATAAAGGTAAAAAAGCGCCTAAACTTCAGATAATCCCACTCGGAGGACTCAATGAGGTCGGCAAGAACATGACTGCATTTAAGTATGAAGAAGAGATTATAATAGTTGACTGTGGTCTTGCCTTTCCAGATGCTGATATGCTCGGCGTTGACCTTGTGCTACCTGATTTCACATTTGTCGAAGCAAATAAAAGCAAGATTAAAGCGCTGTTTATCACCCACGGCCACGAGGACCATATAGGTGGTGTTGCCTATCTTTTAAAGAAACTCAATCTGCCGGTTTATGGCACAAGGCTAACTATTGGCCTTATTGAAGGAAAGCTCAAAGAGCATGGAATTTTAAAGAGCAGTAAACTCAATGTTATAGAGGCTGGAAGCAGTACCAAAATTGGCTCGTTTGACCTTGAGGCTATTCGTGTTAACCACTCAATCCCAGATGCTGTTTCATATGCTATCCACACTCCTGCGGGCGTTGTTGTCCACATGGGTGACTTTAAGGTCGACTATACCCCGATTGCCGGTGGAATGATAGACCTTGCAAGGTTTGGAGAGCTCGGCAGAAAGGGCGTTTTAGCGCTTATGTCGGACAGTACTAATGCGGAGCGTGCAGGCGCTACTATGAGCGAGCGTAAAGTTGGTGAAAACCTAAATGCTTTATTTGAGCGCGCAGGTAAACAGCGTGTTATAGTTGCAACTTTTGCTTCTAATATCCACAGGGTACAGCAGATAATAAATGCGGCGGTAAAACAGCGCCGTAAAGTTGCGCTCTCGGGGCGCAGTATGCTAAACGTTGTTGAAAAAGGTGTTGAGCTCGGCTACATTAAAATGCCAAAAAACACCATTATAGATATATCTGAAATATCAAGGCTTCGTGCAGACCAGCTCTGTATTATAACTACAGGCAGTCAGGGCGAGCCGCTCTCAGCACTTGCGAGAATGAGCACAAGTGACCATCGTCAGGTGAATATTATACCGGGTGACCTCATTATAATCTCAGCGACACCTATCCCCGGAAATGAGAAGACGGTATCAAAGCTTGTCAATGATTTAATGAAGCTTGGAGCCGATGTTATCTACGAGAGAATGTATGAAATTCATGTCAGCGGACACGCATCACAAGATGAATTGAAGCTGCTTCTAAGCCTTACAAAACCAAAATACTTTATTCCGGTGCACGGCGAGCATAAGCACCTTCGCAAACATGCTACACTTGCACTTGAAATGGGCGTTCTGCAAAAGAATATTATAATCGCCGATATAGGCTCGGTTATCGAGGTTTCTGCCGATAAGGCGGGGATAGTTGGAACAGTGCCGGCTGGTAGGGTATTTGTAGATGGACTTGGAGTCGGCGATGTTGGAAGTGTTGTGCTTCGTGATCGAAAACATCTCGGCACTGACGGTATTGTCCTCGTTGTTGCAACTATTGCAAAAGAGGGCGGTTATCTGCTTTCAGGCCCTGAAATTCACTCGAGGGGCTTTGTATATGTTCGTGAGAGCGAAGAGCTTATGCAGAGTGCAAGGAATATAGCTTCAAATATAATCGGGGAGCTTGAAAACAAGAAGTTTCGCGATTTTAACGAGGTGCGTGGTAAACTTCGCGACTCACTATCGAATTTAATCTATCAGAGAACTAAGCGTAGCCCTATGATTTTCCCTATTATTATGGAGGTCTGATGTGAAATTTTTAGACAAACTCGTGTCGAAAAACTACGATGTTTCAAAGATATTTCTTCTTTGGACAGTAACTTCAAGCGCCCTTTTTTGTCTACTGCTATTACCATATCTATTATATAATCAAACAATATATTTAATTACCATATCAGTTGTGGCGGTATTTGTGCTACTTATGGTGTATATTTATTTTGCTATTAAAAAGCGTCGATATAAGATTTTTCGAGGGATAGCAAAACAGCTCGATCCCGAAAACAAAGAGATGCTCGATAGTTTCCCGATACCCACAGTTTTCTGTGATAACAACGGAGTGGTTGTATGGTACAATGCGCTATTCCGAAACCAGGTGCTTTTAAAGAGCGATATATTGGGTGAGGACATTAAAAATAGGTTTTCAAAACTCTTTTCAGACGACAGTGAGATTTTGGAAACTTCCCTTACATATATGGGGAAACACTACAGGGTGTTTAAGAGTGGGATAACAACTCCTATGGGACTGCTCTCAAGCTACTATTTTATCGATAACACAATTCTTGAAGAGATAGCAACGAGATATGCCGATACCAAGGCATGTGTCGGGTATATTTATATCGATAATTACGATGAGCTCACCGAAAATCTGCGTGACAGCGAGAGAGCGCAGATAGCGGCACAGATTGAGAACACCCTCGAAACGCTAAATTCATATCAAAACGCATTTATAATAAGACTGCGCAGAGATAGATATATTATAGTTTTAGAAGATCAGCATCTGCAAAAGCTAATTGAGAGTGAGTTTCAAATTCTCGCCGATGTGAAGAGGGTAGTTGAGATAGAAGATATGCCGCTTACCCTTTCTATCGGTATCGGTAGGGACGGTGAAAATCTACCGCAAAATGCCACAATGGCAAGGCAAGCGCTCGATATGGCGCTCGGACGTGGTGGAGATCAGGCGGTTGTTAAAACGCTGAATAACTACCAATTTTTCGGGGGACTTAGCCAGTCTGCTGAGAAGAGAACTAAGGTTAAAACGAGGATAGTTTCAGCGGCTCTCTATGAGCTTATTGAGAACTCAAGCAATGTTTTAATAATGGGACACAAATTCTCAGATCTCGATTCTGTCGGTAGTGCAGTTGGGCTTATGGGCGCTATCTTTAGTATGGGTAAAAAGGTCGAGATAGTGATAGACTATCAAAGCTCCCTTGCAAAACAGCTTGTCGATAGAATGGAAGAAAACGAAATATATAAGGGTGCATTTATTTCGCCATTTGATGCACAGGGGAAAATAGGTGAGAACACCCTTTTAATCGTCACCGATGTGCATGTTCCGCATCTTGTTGAGAATGCGGATATTTATAAGAATTGTAATGAAGTTGTTGTAATCGATCATCACCGCAAGATGGTGGGACATATAAACGATGCAGTAATTTTCTACCACGAGCCGTATGCAAGCTCTGCAAGCGAGATGGTAACTGAGCTTATCCAGTATTTTGGAGAAAAGGTTAAGATTAAAAAAGATGTTGCTGAAGCGCTTTTATCGGGAATAATGCTCGATACGAAGAACTTCGTTATAAAAACTGGTGTTCGAACATTTGAAGCGGCGGCTTACCTGCGAAAACAGGGTGCAGATACTGTATCTGTGCGAAAGCTTTTTGCAACGTCACTCGATAGCTACCAAACAAAGGCAAACCTCGTTGCAACTGCTGCTATTATTAAAGGTTGCGCAGTGGTTGTGGCGGATGGCAAAAACCCAGATGTTTCGGTATCTTCTGCAATGGCAGCGGACGAACTACTGACTATTTCAGGAGTCGATGCTTCGTTTGTTCTCTATGAAACAGAAGGATTTATAAAAATTTCCGCTCGCTCGCTTGGCGCTATAAATGTCCAGACGATTATGGAAGAGCTCGGGGGCGGTGGACATCATACGCAGGCTGGCGCAAATGTGGCTGACAGTACAGTTGAAGAATGCTACCAACGAGTAGTTGATATTATAAATATAACAAGGGATAAAAACGCCGAAAAGAAAGGATAGTGCAATGAAAGTAATTCTATTAGTCGATGTTAAAGGAACAGGAAAAGCAGGGGAGATAAAAGAGGTATCAGACGGATATGCTAAAAATTTCCTAATTAAAAATAAATCAGCAGTACCTGCTGATAGCAAAAACCTATCGCTCCTAAACCAGAAAAAACAGAGCGAAGAGCATAAAGCGCAAGTGAGAGTAGACGAGGCGACAGAGCAAAAAAATAAACTCGAAGATAAAATTATAAGGGTCGTTGCAAAAGCTGGAAAAGAGGGAAAACTCTTTGGAAGCGTTACAACTAAAGAGATAGCAAAGGCTATTAAAGAGGGATTTGGAATTGAGATAGATAAGCGTAAAATCGAGCTTGAGAGCGATATAAAAACATTTGGAAGCTACGAAGCTAAATTGAAACTCCACCCAGAGGTTTTAGCAACAGTGAAAATTGCAGTTTCAGAAGGAAATTAGGAGGCTATAAGTGGCATCTTTGGATAATTACGACTCATATGCAAGGCTTCCCTTCAACGCAGACGCTGAGATGGCGGTGCTTGGAGCTGTTCTTATCGACCCAAATGTTATCGGGGAGGTAACGGGTGAGCTCACTGTTGACAGTTTTTACAAGGAGGAGCATCAGGAGATATATTCGATAATGCTCTCGATGTTTGCAACAGGTCACACCATTGACGTTTTGACTGTTGCAGAGGAGATGAATATAAACGGTGTCTTTGATACACCTGCAATCTGCAAAGGCTATATTACCGCACTTATAGAAGCGGTGCCATCTGCGAAAACAGTCGGCAGTTATGTGCGAATAGTTAAAGATAAATACTATCTCCGCCGCCTTGCAACCGCTACACACAGAATTATTAAGGATATCGAAGAGGGCTCAGAGGGCGCAAACACCATGCTCGACCTCGCTGAGCAGGAAATTTATGATATAAGACAAGGTCGCGACCAGAACTCTATTGTCGGGATAAGCACCGTTATGTCGGAGGTGCTTGCAAAGCTTGAACTGTTAACGAGCGACAAAAAGGACGAGGCAGTCGGGATAAAAACGGGATTTCGCGACCTCGATAACCTGCTTATAGGACTTGGAAAACAAGACCTTGTATTGCTTGCGGCAAGACCGTCGGTCGGTAAAACTACTTTTGCGATGAATATTGCAGTAAATGTTGCGAAAAAAGGAAAAGCTGTTGCCATTTTCTCACTTGAGATGGGTAAAGATCAGCTTGGACTTCGTATGCTTGCAACTGAGAGCTTAGTTGATGTTTCAAAGCTTCGAACAGGTAAAATAAACGATAACGACTGGCAAAAAATTATAATGGGAACTGAGAGTCTGCTTAAGACCGACATTTATGTCGACGATAGCAGCAGTATAACCGTAGCTGAGATGAAAGCAAAACTGCGCCGAATTAAGAATTTAGGTCTTGTTGTTGTCGATTACCTCCAGCTTATGCACTCAGGTCGCAGGATAGATAATAGGGTGCAAGAGGTGTCGGAGATTACAAGAGGGCTTAAAGTAATGGCAAAAGAGCTTGGAGTGCCAATCCTCACCCTATCACAGCTATCGCGTTCGATAGAAAAACGAGAAGACCACAAACCAAGACTATCAGATTTGCGTGAATCAGGCTCTATTGAGCAAGATGCCGATATTGTTCTGTTTTTGGCGAGAGAGGTTATGAAAACAGAGGAGGCGGAAGTTGAGAGCTTTGCGGCGGACTGTTTTGTAGCGAAAAACAGAAACGGTGAAACAGGAGTTATAACCTTGCAGTTCGACGGTGCACGCTCGAGATTTTCCGATACGGAGTTTTACAGAGATGAGTAAATTTGAGTCGGATGCTTTGCTATATTCCCAGAAGAACAACCTTTTTAAAAGAGGGGACTCTATCGTCATAGCCCTTTCAGGTGGAGCTGACTCGGTAGCGCTGCTCTCTTTTTTTAAGGCGATAGAAAGTGAATACGACTTAAAATTATCGGCTTTTCATCTAAACCACAATCTGCGTGGCGAGGAGGCTTTGCGTGATGAGCGCTTTTCAAAGGATATTTCAGAAAAGCTAAAAGTGCCCTTTAGCTCAGCAGTAGCTGATATTGCAAAAATTGCAAGAGAGCAAAAAAAAGGCACAGAAGAGGTGGGCCGAGAGGTAAGGTATCAGTATCTATCGAAACTCGGTACCGATAAAATAGCGACCGCCCACAACAAAAACGACCTTGTAGAAACATTTTTTATGAATATATTAAGGGGCAGTTCAACAGCGGGGCTTGCTTCTATCCCGATAAAACGAGGAAATATTATAAGACCGCTTCTCTGCAAAAGCAGGGAGGAGATAGAAGAGTATTTAGAAGAGAAGGGGCTATCATATGTCGATGACTCTTCAAATGATAGCGATATATATTTTAGAAATAAGATAAGACACGAGATTATGCCAAAGCTAAAAGAGCTGTCCCCTGATTTTTTGGATAAAACAGTGCGGGTGACAGAGGCGATAGCAGAGGATGAGCAGTATCTTTGCGAAATAGCAAATAAGCTTATTTCCGATAACTCCATTGAAACGCAAAAGCTCTTATCACAGCCGACAGCCATTGCAAAGCGTGCGGTAAGGCAGCTTTTGAAAAACAACAATGTCGCATATGACAGCAAGCGGATAGAACTTATACTAAGCTGTGCGAAAGCGGGCAGTGGGGCTGTAAATGTAAGTGGAGATGTTTTCTGTGAGATTTTCAGTGGAAAACTCTATATATACGAAAAAAAACAAAAAAACAACAGTGTTTTTGAGGTTTTGGATTTTTCTGACATAGTTTTTTCAAATAAACAGGTTAAATTTAAAAGGTGCCAGAAAAAAGAAATAGATAATAAACTATTGAGATACGCTATAAGTTGTGATAAAATCAAAGGAGTGTTGTCTGTCCGGGCAAGAAACACAGGCGACAGATTTGAATATCAAAACAGAGCGGGCACTAAAACTCTCAAAAAGCTTTTTAATGAGCAACGTATCCCGAAATGGGAGAGAGATGAGAGGATTATTATCGCTGATGATGCCGGAGTTTTATGGGTAGAGGGAATTGGAACTGCGAGCAGAGGTTTTGGCGGTGAAGAAGTTATTTTAATTGAGATTACAGGAGTGTGTAAAGATGGGTAAAATGACAGGAACAACAGCGGATATAGAAAAAGTTCTTATAACAAAAGAAGAGATAGAAGCAAAGGTAGCGCAGATGGGTAGTCGCATTAGTGCCGATTATAAAGATAAAAATCTAATGGTGATTAGCGTTCTTAAAGGCTCATTTGTATTTGTATCCGACCTTATAAGAAAAATAGATATACCATTGTCAGTTGACTTTATGGCGGTTTCAAGCTATGGAAGTGAGATGAAATCGAGCGGTGTGGTGAAAATCGCAAAAGATCTCGATATACCGCTTGAGAATGTAGACCTTTTAATTGTAGAGGATATTCTCGATTCAGGAAAAACTCTTCAGTATATAACAAACATGCTAAAGGGGAGAAACCCGAAAAGCATTAAAATTGCAACACTTCTCGATAAGCCGAGCAGAAGAGAGGCACAAGTTGTAGCAGATTATGTTGGGTTTGCAATACCTGACGAGTTTGTTGTCGGATACGGGCTTGACTACTGCGAGCTTTATCGAAATCTCGATTTTATCGGAATTATGAAAAGAAGTGTCTACGAAACAGAATAAATAAAGCTCGAAAAGGGCAAAAGTAAATATAATGACTGGAGTTGTTGCTTTTGAAAAAGAATGTCAGAAATATGATATTTTACGTATTAGGGTTTGCGGTGCTATTTTACCTATTCGTATATTTCACAGATAGACAAGACCCTGTAACCCATGAATACTCAGAGATAGTCGCTCATTTTGACGATGGCGAAGTTGAGTATTTCACATTTGATATGGGTACAGGCGAACTTGTGCTTACCACAGAGGGGAGCACTGAAGAGATAACCTACACAGTGCCGAACGTCAGTGTTTTTCTAACACAAGTTGTGCTTGGTAAAGTAGATGTGCTAAATGCCGAGGGCGCAGACATTAAATACGATTTAATAGCCGCAGAGGAACTACCGTGGTGGGCATCTATGATTCCATCGCTTATCCTTGTGGGCGGTCTTGTTCTTCTATACTTCTTTGTTATGCGTCAACAGGGCGGAGGCGGTGCCTCTTCATTTGGCAAAGTTAAAGTTAAGTACAAAGCTGAGGGCGGTAAAACCGTCTATTTTACAGATGTTGCCGGTGCTGACGAGGAAAAAGAAGATCTCGAAGAGATAGTTTCGTTCCTTAAAAACCCAAATAAATACACAGAGCTCGGTGCCCGTGTTCCAAAAGGTGTTCTCTTAATGGGACCTCCTGGAACAGGTAAAACACTGCTCGCACGTGCAGTTGCAGGTGAGGCGGGCGTGCCGTTTTTCTCGATATCGGGTTCAAACTTCGTTGAGATGTTTGTCGGTGTTGGTGCATCAAGGGTTCGTGATTTATTCGATCAGGCGAAAAAAGAAAGCCCAAGTATTGTCTTTATAGATGAGATCGACGCAGTCGGTCGTCAGCGTGGTGCCGGTCTTGGCGGTGGACACGATGAGCGTGAGCAGACGCTAAACCAGCTACTCGTTGAGATGGACGGTTTCGGTGTGAACGAAGGCGTTATAGTTATGGCGGCGACCAACAGAAAAGACGTTCTCGACCCAGCGCTTCTGCGCCCAGGTCGTTTTGATAGGCAGATAGTTGTAAACTACCCAGATGTTGCGGGGCGTGAAGCTATTTTAAATGTACACGCAAGAAATAAGCCATTTGCACCAGATGTTGATTTCGGTGTAATCGCCCGGGGAACACCTGGTTTTACCGGTGCTGACCTTGAAAATCTGCTAAATGAAGCGGCGCTTTTATCGGCGAGAAAAGGACTTAAATCTATAACATCAGTTGAAATTCAAGATGCTACGATGAAAGTTCTAATCGGCCCTGAAAAGAAGAGCCGAGTTATAAAAGAGGAAGAGAAAAGCCTAACAGCTTTCCACGAGGCGGGGCATGCTATTGTCACCTACCACTGTGATACGCAAGACCCAGTTCACGAAATATCTATTATACCACGTGGTTTTGCAGGTGGATACACACTGTCACTACCAGAGCACGATGTTAGCTACAAGCGCCGTCGTGAGATGTTTGAGGAGATTGTTGTGCTTCTCGGCGGACGTGTTGCTGAGAAACTCATGCTCGATGATATTTCAACAGGTGCTTCAAACGACCTTGAGAGAGCAACTTCAATTGCCCGCAGTATGATAACGAAATACGGTTTTTCAGAGGCGCTAGGCCCTGTTGTTTATGGTGAGTCAGAGCAGGTATTCCTCGGTCGTGACTTCACACAGTCGAGAAACTATTCGGAGGGAATTGCAAGCTCTATTGACATTGAGGTGCGCAAATTTATCGATGAGGCTTATAAAACCGCTAAAAATATCCTTAAAGATAATATCGATAAGCTAAATGCAGTGGCGCAGGTTCTTTTAGAATTTGAGAAAATTGACGGCGACACCTTTAAAAAGATAATGGAAGAGGATGACACAGAAACTCTCCAGAATATTATCGTAAAAGGCGATGAAACTGCAGAGGTAAGCGAAGAAAAGATGGAAGTTTCTGCGGAAACGGCTGAAGCTTTAAGCGGCGAGGAAACTGCAAAAGAAGCATCAGAAGAGGTTTCGGTGGAAACAAATACCGATGATTCGGTAGAAGAAGTTGACAAAGATGTTTCACAGGAAACTAAAGACTCGGACGAAGAGAATAGTTAAAACAATATACAAACAAAAGAGGGCACAAAGCCCTCTTTTGTTTGACATAAAACGCTTTTAATTGTAAACTATAACCATAATAATGTAACGAAAACTAATGAGGATGATTTTGTGGCGAAGAAAAAGAAGAATGACTATACAAACGAAAGTATATCGGCGCTAAAAGGTGCTGATAGAGTTCGAAAAAGACCGGGAGTTATGTTTGGCTCGGATGGAATAGAGGGCTGTCAGCACTCTGTTTTTGAGATACTCTCAAACTCGATAGATGAAGCACGAGAGGGACACGGCGACCTTATAAAAGTGCGCTATAATAGAGATTTATCAATAGAGATAGAGGATTTCGGTCGTGGAATCCCAGTTGACTACAACAAGAACGAAGAGAGATACAACTGGGAGCTTGTTTTCTGTGAGCTTTATGCCGGTGGTAAATATAAGAGCGGTGTTGATTATGAGTATTCGCTCGGGCTCAATGGTCTCGGGCTCTGTGCTACCCAGTATGCATCAAAATATATGGACGCTGAAATCAGACGTGATGGCAAGGTATACAACGTCCATTTTGAGCGTGGCGAAAATATAAGCTTTGATAGCAAGGATACTCCGCTAAAAAGGACAGGCTCGAAGATTAAATGGCTACCTGACCTTGAGGTGTTCACCGATATAAAAATACCCCGTGAGTGGTTTTGTGAAACCCTTAAAAGACAGGCGGTAGTCAATAACTCGCTAAAGTTTGAGCTCACCTATACAGATGAAGAAGGGGAGCATAACGAAACCTTTTTCTATGAGAATGGAATAGTTGACTATCTAAATGAAATAGCCGGCGAAGAAACGCTTACGATGCCGCAGTTTTGGCAGGCGGAGCGGGTTGGTCGTGACCGTGAGGACAAAGAGGATTACAAGGTTAAGCTAAATGTTGCCGCTGTTTTTTCGAACAAGAAAAATATAATTGAGTATTACCACAACTCATCATTTTTAGAGCATGGCGGAAGCCCTGAAAAGGCTGTTCGCTCGGCTTTTATCTCGCAGATAGATAGCTATTTAAAGGCAAATAACAAATACCTAAAGGGCGAGAGTAAGATAAATTTCACCGATATCGAGGACTGCTTAATTCTTGTTTCAAGTTCATTTTCAACGGTTACTTCCTATGAAAACCAGACGAAAAAGAGCATAACAAACAAGTTTATAACCGAAGCGATGACTGGTTTTCTAAAGCACAACTTAGAGGTCTATTTCCTTGAGCGACCAGAAGAGGCGGCGAAAATAGCCGATCAGGTGCTTGTTAATAAGCGCAGTCGTGAGAATGCAGAAAAGACAAGACTTAACCTTAAAAAGACTTTATCATCTTCTTTGGATATTCAAAACAGAGTTTCAAAGTTTATCGATTGCCGAAGCAAAAATCCGCAGGAACGTGAGATTTATATTGTTGAGGGTGACTCAGCGCTCGGTGCTTGCAAACTATCGAGAGATGCCTATTTCCAGGCTATTATTCCTGTTCGTGGTAAAATTTTAAACTGCTTAAAAGCGGAGTACGACAAGATATTTAAAAACGACATTATTACCGACATTATAAAGGTGCTCGGCTGTGGAGTTGAGCTTTCTGGCAAGAAAAACAAAGCGCTACAAAGCTTTAATTTGGAAGCTCTTCGCTTCTCGAAAATCGTTATCTGTACCGATGCCGACGTCGATGGATTCCAGATTAGAACGCTAATTCTAACGATGCTTTACAGGCTTGTCCCAACCCTAATAAACGAGGGACTTGTCTATATTGCCGAGTCGCCACTCTATGAGATAAACACAAAGAGCAAAACCTATTTTGCATATGATGAGCGAGAGAAAGCGAAGATTTTAGATTTAGTAGGTAGCGAGAAGTTTATAATACAGCGCTCAAAAGGTCTTGGAGAGAATGAGCCTGATATGATGTGGCAGACAACGATGAACCCCGAAACAAGAAGGCTTGTTCGTGTTATGCCAAAGGACAAAGTGCGAGATAAAGATACATTTGATATGCTCCTTGGCGATAATTTGGCTGGCAGAAAAGAGTATATATTTGAAAATGGCGGTAAGTTTTTGGACTTATCCGATTTGAGTTGAGGTAGTTATGGCGAAAAAGAAAAAAGAAACGAAAAAAAGAGCGGTCATAAACGATGCATTTATCGAAAATGCAGGTCTTGTGCTTGAGAGCAGTATTACCGACACTTTAATTGACAACTATATGCCTTATGCTATGAGCGTTATAGTGTCCCGTGCTATACCCGAAATTGATGGCTTTAAACCCTCCCACCGAAAACTGCTCTATACTATGTACAAGATGGGGCTACTTCGCTCACAGACGAATGTTAAGAGTGCGAATGTAGTCGGGCAGACGATGAAACTAAACCCGCACGGTGACGCTGCAATTTACGAAACGATGGTGCGTCTTGCACGAGGCAATGAAGCGCTTTTGCACCCGTATATCCTGTCTAAGGGAAACTTCGGTAAAGTTTATTCAAGGGATATGGCGTATGCCGCTTCAAGGTACACAGAAGTGCGCCTTGAGCCTATTTGCGCTGAGATTTTTGGCGGAATTGAAAAAGATGCTGTCACATTTGTCGATAACTACGACAGTACCTTAAAAGAGCCGACCCTATTGCCGACGGCGTATCCTTCGGTGCTTGTAAACGCTAATATGGGTATCGCTGTTGGAATGGCATCGTCTATCTGTCCGTTTAATCTGAGCGAAATATGCGACACGACTATTAAATATATCAGAGATAGTGAGCACGATATAATAACAACTCTGCCGGCACCCGATTTTCCAGGCGGTGGTAGCATTGTTTTTGATGAGAATGTTATCCGTGAGATTTATAATACAGGCCGTGGTAGCATTAAAGTGCGCGCAAACTATTCTTACGACAAAACAGCAAACTGCATAGAGGTTTTAGAAATTCCATATACAACAACTATCGAGGCTATTATCGATAAAATCGTAGATGGTGTTAAAAGTAATAAACTGCGTGAAATTTCAGATATTCGAGATGAAACCGATTTGCAGGGTCTTAAAATAGCAATTGACTTAAAACGTGGCGTTGACCCCGATAAACTAATGCAAAAGCTCTACAAAATGACACCGCTTGAAGATAGCTTTGGCTGCAACTTCAATATACTAATCGGGCAAAATCCGCAGGTGCTCGGTGTTAAAGCTATACTTGATAACTGGATTGAGTTTCGAGCGGGATGTATTAAAAATGCAACAAAACACGAGCTTGATTCCCTCTCAAAAAGACTTCACCTCTTAAAAGGTCTCTCGAAAATCCTGCTCGATATCGATAAAGCTATCGAGATTGTCCGAAATACAGAGGAGGACAGTGAAGTTATTCTAAACCTTATGATTGCATTTGGAATCGATGAAGTTCAGGCGAATTTCGTAGCGGACATAAGGCTTCGTCAGCTAAATAAAGAGTATATCCTAAAGCGCACCGACGAGATAAAAGAGCTTAAAAACACAATAGCCGACCTCAAAGATATCCTTGCGAAAGAGGAGAGGGTGCTCGATATAATAATCGCCGACTTAACAAGGATAAAAGAGGAGTATCATATCCCTCGTCGCTCACAGGTATCGGCTATCCAGAATATTGTTTTTGAAGAGGAGGAGGACGATACCCCGGATTATATCGTCAATATCTTTGTTTCAAAAGAGGGGTACATCAAAAAGATAACCCCGCAATCGCTTCGAATGAGCAGTGAGCAGAAACTAAAAGATGGCGACTACATGGCGTATACCTTCCCTGAGGTCAGTTCAAAATCAGAGCTTTTGTTTTTCACTGATATGGGCAACTGTTACAAGGCGATTTGTAACGAGTTTGAAGATACAAAGGCGAGCTTGATGGGCGACTTTATCCCGGCGAAACTCGGCTTTGAGCCAGAGGAGAAACTTGTTTTCACAGCCCTCACAAGCGACTTTAAAGGAAACCTTCTATTCTTCTTTGAAAACGGCAAGGCGGCAAAAGTAACACTAAAAAGCTATGAAACTAAGACAAGGCGCAAAAAACTTGTCAATGCTCTCTCGGTTGCTTCAAAGCTTGTCTTTGCAACGACTGAAGTGGAGCCTTGCGATTTCCTTATGATGTCGGTTTTAAACAGAGCACTTGTTGTGAACAGCTCGAAAATAGCTGAGAAGACAACGAAGAATACCGCAGGTGTTGCAGTTATGACCCAGAAGAAAAATAGCTTTGTTGTTTCAGTATGTGCGCTCACTGATGCGAAAATTGAAAATCCGCACAGGTATGTCACACGAAATATTCCAGCAGTCGGCGCTATGCTTTCTTTTGAGGATTCTGCTGTTCGATTTGAGATGTAAATTTTATAAGATATACCTTGCAAAACTATAAAAACTGTGTTATATTATTCTATGCATAATAACAATTTAATAAATGTTTGGAAACGAGGAAAGATAATGGAAACAATGGGAACAATAGAGATTGTCAGCGGAATTGTGCTTATAATCTCATGTATAATTTTAATAGCGGCGGTTTTGCTTCAAGAAGCAAAGACAAGCGGACTTTCGGGTTCAGTTGGTGGCGGTGAGGATTCATACCTCGGCGGCGGACGCGGAAGAACAAATGCGCAGAAACTTATGGGAGTTACTAAGGTATTAACTGCTTTAGTATTTATAGTAACTTTAGCTGTTTGTGCTATAAGCGTTTGGATGTAATTTTTGAAACCTCTGCTTTGAAGCGGAGGTTTTTTGTTTTTAATGGATAATTGGGGGAAAGATGAATTTAAAAATATTATCGTATCTAAAGAAAAAAGGTAAGGGTGGAGCTTCATTCGACGATCTTGTGAGCCATTTTTCGCTAAAGAGAAAACAGCTCGACATTATGTTGAGAAAACTCGAGGGGGAAGAAAAACTTGTATGTGTGAACAACAAATATTTTCTTTTCGAATTCTTCGAGTTTAAAGAATGTACCGTCACACGTACTAATGCAACATTTGCCTTTGCTTCAACTGAAGAAGGCGAAGAATTTTTCATTCCAGGCGCATATCTTTTAGGCGCTATGGAGGGAGATGTTGTGTTAATTCGCCCAAACGATGAGCGCCCAGATGACGATAGTGGAAAAGTTTTCAAGATAAAAACAGAGAAAAACGGACCGTTTACAGGTACTGTAGCAAAAGATGATTACGGCAAATTTGTAACTACTGGAAATGGTCGTGGCGTTTCTATAAAACTAGATAAGAGAAGTGTGGTTGTTCCGAAAAGTGGGGAAACGGTTGTTTTTGAGATTTCAAGAAGAGGGCGCAGTCATCGTGATCACAGGGCATGCGTTCTGCAAAGCTATGGGGTTATATCAAACTCAAAGATGAGTGTTCGCTTTATGCTTGATGAATCGGGACTACGCACAAAGTTCCCCAAAAAAGTTGCAAAAGAGGCGGAGCTTGTTTCTGAAAAAAGCATATCGGATAAAGTTGCAGTCAGGAGCGACTTGCGCTCTGAGGCGGTTTTCACTATCGACTCTGCGTCGACAAAAGATATCGACGATGCTATTTCTATAAAGAAACTGGACGATGGATACCGTCTGTCGGTGCATATTGCCGATGTTTCGCACTATGTGAAGTTTGGCAGTGAGCTCGATAATGAGGCAATAGAGCGAGGAACTTCGGTATACTATGGAAATAAGGTTATCCCGATGCTGCCAAAACAGCTTTCAAACGGCGTCTGCTCACTCAATGAGAAGGTGGACAGGCTGGCGCTATCTTGCGTTATGACCTTTAGCCGTAGAGGAATTATGGAGGATTTCGTTTTTAAAAAGAGCGTTATCCACTCGAGAGTTAAAGGTGTTTACGCTGAAATTAATGAGATGCTAGAGGGTAGGAGCACACCGGACCTTGAGCTTAAATACCGTGAGGTGAGCGATAGTTTTGAGGCTATGGTCGAGCTCTATGAACTGTTAAAAAAGAGAAGAGAAGATAGAGGCGCTGTTTCTATTGAAACAAGCGAGAGCTACTGTATTTTTGATGAAGAAGATAGGGTAATAGATATTAAGCGCCGTGAGAGAGGGCTATCCGAGCAGATAATCGAGGAGTTTATGCTTTCAGCCAATATGGCGGCAGCTGTTTTCGGAAAAAGTAGAAATTTACCGTTTATCTATCGTGTGCATGAGAGTCCTGACCCTGAGCGAATTGAAAATCTAAAAGCACTTCTGCGTGCTTTTAATATAGAGCCGACGATGCTTGAGGGCGAGATAGAGCCTGCAAGCCTTGAAGCGGTACTTCAAGAAACGAAACCTAAGCGGTATGGCAAAGCTGTAAATATTGCGGTGCTTCGCAGTATGGCAAAGGCTGTATATGAGAGTAAACCAAAAGGGCATTTCGGACTTGCGATGGATGATTATGCCCACTTTACAAGCCCTATCCGCAGATACCCTGACTTGTATGTTCACAGGGCGATAAAAGCGTCACTTGATGGAGCGAAAATAAAAGGAAACGCTGAAACTACAGCTGTGAAAAACAGCGAGAGCGAACAGCGTGCGGTGGTCTTTGAGCGAAACTGCGACGATGTTTACCGCAGTGAGTATATAGCGCCGTTTGTAGGCGAGGTTTTCACTGGCGAGGTATCATCTATTGCGCCACACGGGATATATGTTGAGCTTCCAAATACCGTTGAGGGTCTTGTTCGCATTAAAGATGATGCACTGCGTGAGGGCGGTGTCTTAACGAAATACTACTCATTCGATTTAAACCGTGATATTATGATAGGCGATGAGGTTTCGATTAAGGTTATAGCGGCGGATGTCTTAAGCGGAAAAATAGATTTTGAGTTTGTCGTGGAGTAGATATGTATCATAAAAATAAAAAGCTCGGTATCGTTTGCATAGTGCTCTCGGCGATACTTTATGGGTTTGCGCCAGTTATTGTTAAACTTTTGCTGAATGCAGGTCAGCCATCTGTGATGATTGTTATTTATCGAAATTTATTTTGTGTGCTAATAACATCTGTTGTTGCCGTTTTTAGAAAAGAGAGCTTAAAAACAAATAAAAGCGAGTTCGTGAAGTTTTCGAGAGTTTCGCTTTCGGGGCAGTTTATAGCAACGTTAATGCTGTATAGCTCGTATGATTATCTGCCAGTCGGAACAGCAACTGTTCTTCATTTCACCTATCCGCTTTTTGCGGCTATTATCCTATTTTTCCTGTTTAAAGAAAAAGTTAGCAGAATTAAAACGATATCGCTTGTAGTTTCAACATTTGGACTTTGCTTTTTTATGGGTGATGGTAGCGAGAGTATTTTGCAAGGTTCTATTATCGCCGTTCTTTCAGCTGCTGCATATGCGGTATATATGGTTTATTTAGATAAGGATAAATTATCATTGCTCCCACCGTACAAAGTCGCTTTTTACATAAGTTCCATAGCGACGATTGCTCTTATTGTTTATGCGATAGCCACATCAAAATTTATCTTGATTATTAATTTAGAGGTTGTGCTTTTATCGATTTTATTGTCACTTTCAACCTCATTTGGAGCTGTTATACTAATACAGATAGGAATTAAAAATACCGATGCGATGAGTGCCTCGTTGTTGTCGCTGTTTGAACCTATATTCGGGATAATCTTCGGAGTTACTCTATTATCGGATAAAATACCTGCTTTGCAGTGGGTAGGTAGCATAGTAATTATAGCAGCATTAATAATAACTGTTTTTGAAAAGAAACCAGATAAAACAAATCAGTAAGGTGATAGTTTATGATAAATTATCTGTTATTGATACTTAATGCGCTATCGTTTACTCTCTTTTTTGTTGATAAGCAACTTGCTATAAAAAAACGGCGCAGAATTTCAGAGAAAACACTGCTGTTATCGTCATTTTTTGGAGGGGCGCTTGGGGCATTTTTCGGGATGTACGGTGTGCGGCACAAAACAAGAAAGCTTAAATTTGTTCTTTTAATACCTTTATTTTTGATTTTTCAACTTGTGCTTTATGCATATTTTTACCTAAAGTTGTTTTAATTGACCAAAGTAGCAGAGTATAGCTTGTTTTAAACTAAACTGCAAGCAGTAGCGATATATAAAATCTTTTGTCGAAAGATTTATGTCGATTGCCGTTTTAAATTAAAGGTAAATGTTTTACCCAAAAATTAAGATACAAAACGAAACTCACATATAGACTTTTTTCGACATTGTTCGACACTGAGAGTAGTATATATCGATTTGTTTCGACATTCACATTTGTGAGTAAATACAAAAATCTTAAAAGATATTGACATTTTCATATAGAATTGTATACTTGCAGTAGTGATTTGCGGGGGGATTTGGAAATCAAAAATGCTGGAGGATAGAAAAATGGCAAACCACTTAAAAGTACTTATTGGGGACAATAGCGATGAAGTCGGGGGAAGCATCAAAGAAAATGCAAAGGATATGAATTTTGAGATAAAACTCATATCAAGGGACGGAAATGCTGTAATTAAGAGCTGCGAAGAGAGCGATTATGATGTTGTTATAATCGACGTATTTATGCAAAATCAAGACGGCATAGAAGTTGCAGGCAAACTTCGTGAAAGCGGATTTAAAGGCAAAATAATAGCGACTACTTCAATGAGCAACAGTTTTTTTGAGCAGTCAATAACCTCTGCTGGTGCGGATTTTGTTGTGTACAAACCGTTCGACCCAAGGGTGGTACTCAAAAGGATTTCACAGCTTTGCGGTAGCGAGATGTCGACTCAAAGTGGCGGCGATTCACTTGAAGGTGAAATAACCGAGATTATGCATCAGATAGGTGTGCCGGCACATATTAAAGGGTATCAGTATCTGCGTGACGCCATTACTATGACAGTACAGGAAAAAGAACTTATTTCAGCTGTTACAAAAATTCTATACCCAACTATTGCGAAGATAAATAAAACAACCAGTTCAAGGGTTGAGCGAGCTATCAGACATGCAATAGAAGTTGCATGGGATAGAGGGGATGTCGACGTTTTGAATTCGTATTTCGGGTATACAATCCACAATCTGCGCGGCAAACCCACCAATTCAGAATTCATTGCGATGATAAGCGATAGACTTCGTTTGAAAATCAAGACAAGAATATCAAAATAATATAAATAACACGAAGTGTTATTTATATTA
>CAYJJJ010000029.1:0-19966 GCA_964370465.1 uncultured Oscillospiraceae bacterium | reverse complement strand
GTGTTTCTTTATTGCTTTATTATATTATAGTTTAAATCTAAATCATCTCTTCAACATAGACAACAGTGCCTTTAATATCACTGTCAATGCCATTGAAAAAGCAAACCATATAATTTTCATCTGGAACTTCAAAAGGCGCTTTTATATTGAACTCTGATGAAGGTTTAAATCCAAACTTTGAGTAATATTTATAGTCACCCAAAACAACAGAGAAGCTGTAACCGAGCTTGGTGGCGATTTCGTGCGCACGCTTTATTAACGCAGTGCCAACTCCCTTTTTCTGTGCAGATGGTAAAACCGAAAGGGGAGCAAGTGCTAGACCTGTTTTGTCGCCAACTGTGACTTTAGTGAAGATAATGTGCCCAACTATTTTTTCATCGAGAACTGCAACAAGAGCAAGCTCTGAAACAAACCCGTCACTTTTTCGCAATTTATCAATTAGATTGTGCTCATTTCCATCGGTATGTTCTGCGGTTTCAAAAGCTGATTTTACAAGAGCTCTTATTTCACCATACTCTTCTTGCTTTTCTTGTCTTATAATCATAATTTACCTCGATTTTAATATTTGCTTGAAGAAGAGCTATTATTTAATATTATTAGCGCTCTTTGGCTGGCAGTCACGCTCTCTCCAAATCTCTTCGAGTATAGAATAATCAACAACGCCTGTGTCGATATATTTAAACAGCATAACTTTAATTCGCTCGCCCCAAGTATCACGAAGACCGTCGATATGTCCCCAGTAAGACTGGAATATCTCCATAACACGGCAGATGCTGAAAAAGTCGATTAACTCGTCATCTTGCTTTGTAGGGAAGTCGCGCTCACCGTCAAAGTATGCGTTCCAGAATGCTTTTTCAGCTTCTTTAAACTCGTAATCACCATAGAAATTGAAGACGAAGAATCTCATTGAATAAAGCTCAAACTGCCAAGGTGCCGCCTGTGAACTCTCAACGTCAAAATACCCTGAAACTTCTCCGTTTTCAACAAAGAAGTTGCCGCCGTGCATATCTGTTATAACAAGTGTAGCAGGGCTGTTTTTAATATCTAAAAGCTCTTTGTATTCATTGAACTTATCCTCGAAAAATTTCTCGACGATTATGTATTCTTCATCGTTAAGTCCACCCTTAATTTTGCATTTATCCATAAGCGTCTTGTTTATGTTCATATAACGTTCTGCAAAATTCATAATGCCCGCTGGTTCAATCTCTCTATCTGTCATAATATTGCCAAAAGAGGGGAAACGCATCTTGTGTAGTCGGCTAAACTGTGAACCAAGGCTTTTCATTATAGAGAGAAACTGCTGAAAATCGTGGTCTACCGTATGCATATATTTATCCATCGGCATACCAGGGGTACACTCTACGATTACACACGGTCCATAAGGAGTTTCAAAAATCCCTTTAGCAAAAGGTACAGGTACATCGCCCTCTCGAACAAGGTCAAAAAGATAGCATTCTCTTTCAAGGGACAGTTCACCGCCGAATAGAGTGTCGCGGTGGGCGTCACCTTGGAACTGTTTCTCAGTTTCACGAACTGTTGGGAACTTTATTATCCAAACCTTGTCGTTGTCATCAACTCCAGAATAGACGGTATGATTAGCGCCACCTGTAAGCATTTTTATTTTAGAGAGGGAAACACCCTGCTCCTTTAGAGAATTTGCTATTGAGTTTACATCCATATTTGTCATTAGTTTTCTTCCTCCAATTTTTTAAGATATCTATATATTGTTGCTTCAGAGTAATTAAGTTTTTCAGCGACATTGCTGACAGCGCCTTTTATTAAAAAGACTCCTCTTGTGTTCATCTCACGAATTAAACTATGCTTTTCATTAGTGGTCATCTCAATACGCTTAGTAGAATACCGATGCTCGCCCTCTGCAATAACATCGTAAATCGCATCGTCAATATTGAAATCCCTATTTGTAACTATTTCATCTTCTATAAATTCCTCAGAGAATTTCGGTGTAACTCCGTTTGTGAAGATATTCATAATCTCACGAATACGTACAAATTCATCGACATTTGCGGTAATAGTCAAGATGTAGACGTTTTCAGTTTCTGTGTCCTTAAAGAAAAAACTGCTTGCACGAAGTCTATTCATATTACTTGACAAATTTTTGTAATTTGCAACAAAAGGTGTACCTGTTAAATTAGCTGTTTTGAATAGAGCGAGCTCTCTTTCGTGGATAGCCTTGCCGACAGCAATATCGTCGTCTATGGCATTTTCAACAAAAAGGTAATGTTTGGTATCTGATAAGGTTACTTGCATCATCATACCGAGTGTAGCAGATAGCATCCTTGAAAAATCAAGTAAAACACTAGCGTTAAACATCTTTATAGCCTCCTGTAAAACATAAAAATGGGTAAAATATATTTCTTTGACTACAATAATATCATTTATTGAAAAAAAGTCAATTGTGCAATGTGATAATTTTTTATCACGGTAATAAAAAAATCTCACAAATGTATTGACAATTACTAATAAGATGGTATACTTGAATAAAATTTATGTTCATTTTTATTGTCGTATTTAAATTGTAGCGAACAAAGTATGAAATGAATATGAACAAAATACAATTAAGTAGGAGGTACATAATGCTTCGTTATACAGCAAAACGATTCATTTCAATGATAGTAACACTCTTTCTCATTGCAACTGCAACGTTCTTCCTTATGAATGCGATACCGGGCGATCCATTTGCACTTGATTTGGACACGCCAGAGGTTATCAGAGATTCACTCAATGCACAGTACGGTCTCGACAAGCCGGTTTTTGAAAGGTATTTAATCTACCTTGAGAACCTAATCCATTTAGATTTCGGTGAGAGCTTGAAGTTTAGAGGACTCACAGTTGTCGATAAAGTAGCGGACACTATGCCAGTATCGGCAATGGTCGGTTTAGGAGGAGTTTTAGTCGGTGTTGTAGTCGGAATTATTTTCGGCATCATAGCCGCCCTGAAAAACGGAAAAACCTTCGACTACTTCGTCATTATTGCAGCGATTATCGGTGTATCAGTTCCAAACTTCGTTTTCGCAACGCTACTGCAACGACTGTTTGCAGTCAATCTACAATGGTTCCCGGTTGCCGGATTTAAAGGACTTGAATATTTAGTCCTACCGATTATGGCGGCGGCTATGCAAAATATAGCGTTTTATGCGAGAATGCTTCGCTCGGGTATGCTTGATGTTATGAACCAAGATTACATACTCACAGCAGAGAGCAAAGGACTAAGCCGTAGAAAAGTTATAATGAGACACGTTCTTCGAAATAGCTTCCTACCACTCGTAACTTCTTTCGGTCCTATGATAGCTGGTGTTTTGACAGGTAACTTCGTAATAGAGAAGGCTTTCAATATACCTGGTATCGGTAATGCGATGATTTTAGCAATTCAAGGTTCTGACTATATGATGATTATGGGTCTAACGATAATCTTCAGTGCTATATCCGTTTTCATGTATTTCGTTGTTGATATACTATACGGCGTAGTCGATCCTCGAATTCGAGTGAATTAGGAGGGCTTCATATGACACAAGACACAATTAATAAAGACATACCACAAGATATAAGCAAAGAACTTTTTACTCCAGTTGAGCAGGGCTCTGTCGACTCTGATGTTTTAACTCGTCCATCACTTAGCTACTGGAAAGATGCTATGCGCAGATTTCGACAAAACTATGTAGCGATGGGTGCGACAGTTATTCTACTTATAATAATTCTATTTGCAATATTTGCGCCAATACTCAGCGAATACACATATGACCAGCAGGATTGGATGAAATCAAACCAAGGCCCATCAGCTGAACACATCTTCGGAACAGACGCACTTGGTCGTGACCAGTGGGTTCGTGCATGGGAAGGTGCGAGAGTTAGTTTGATGATAGGTGCATCAGTTGCACTTGTTAATGCGGTTATCGGTATTCTATACGGTGGTCTTTCTGGGCTACTCGGCGGAACAGTAGACCTTATAATGATGCGTGTATGTGAGGTTATGGGTGCTATCCCGCAGATTCTATGGGTAACACTTTTAGTTCTCGTATTACAACCTGGATTCCTACCTATTATAATAGCGCTTTCAGCGACAGGATGGATTGGAATGGCAAGGCTGTTCAGGGGACAGGTTTTATCACTTAAACAACGTGAATTCGTTATGGCGAGTCGCTCGCTTGGCACCGGTAATCTCTGGGTAATTGTAAAACACCTTGTTCCAAATGCAATAAGCCCAATTATCACAAGTATGGCTTTTGCTATTCCAGGCGCTATATTTGCAGAGGCATTCCTAAGCTACATCGGCCTTGGTCTACCACTGCCAGAAGCAAGCTGGGGAAATCTTGTAAGTACAGGTGCGAACAACTTCTTAAGCTATCCATACCAATTGTGGTTTCCAGCTGCACTGATATGTATCACAATGCTAAGCTTTACACTAATCGGCGATGCGCTTCGTGACGCACTCGACCCAAGAATGAAATAGTAGGAGGAACAAAATGAAAGATACGCTCCTAAATATAGAAAATCTGCGTTTCTCATTTAAGACACACTTCGGCGAAATTCAAGCTGTTCGTGGTGTCGATATAAAGATTAAACGCGGCGAAACTCTCGGAATTGTTGGAGAGTCGGGATGTGGTAAGAGTGTTACTGCAAGAAGTATTATAAAACTTCACCCTGGAAAATCAGGTGTATATAAAGAGGGTAAAATCGAGTTTAACAACACAGATGTTCTCTCGATGACACAAAAGGAAGTTCTAAAACTTCGTGCTGAGAAAATTCGTATGGTCTTCCAAGATCCTATGACAAGCTTAAACCCAACTATGAGAATAGGGCAACAGATAGTTGAAGGTATTGTTGAATCTAATCCAAAGATGGATAAAAATGAGGCAAAAGAAGTTGCCCTTCAAGCTCTTCGTGATGTTGGTATACCCAATGCAGAAGAGAGATACAAACAGTATCCGCACCAGTTCTCAGGCGGTATGCGCCAAAGGGTTATGATAGCTCTTGCTATGTCTGTGAACCCTGAGCTTCTTATCTGCGATGAGCCAACTACCGCACTTGATGTTACCCTTCAAGCGCAGATACTCGATCTAATCGGCAGCCTTCAAAAGAAATACAACACAACAATTATTCTAATAACTCACGACCTTGGTGTCGTTGCAAATACAGCTGATAACATAGCTGTTATGTATGCAGGACAGGTAATCGAGTACGGTACAACTGATGAAATATTCTTCAATGGACTTCACCCATATACATGGGGTGTCCTCCACTCAGTGCCACCGATTGATCTTGATTCATCAGTCAAACTCTCACCGATTCCAGGTACACCACCGGATCTGTTCAACCCACCGAAGGGATGTTCGTTTGCGGCGAGATGTCCACACGCTATGGAGGTTTGCAAACAAACTCCACCTCCAGAGTTTGTTTCGGATGAGAAACACAAGGTAAAATGCTGGTTATATCACGAGCATGCACCGAGCGTTATAAGTCCTGTTACAGGTAAGGAGGCGTGTTTATGAGTGGAAAACCATTACTCGAAGTAAATAATTTATCGAAGTCCTTTAAAGTAGGACGAAACAAGTTTGTTAAAGCTGTAAGTGATATTAGCTTTACAGTGGGCAAAGGTGAAACAATCGGTGTTGTTGGTGAGTCGGGATGTGGTAAAACAACTCTTGGACGCACAATGATGGGTATCTATGACCCAACTGCCGGCGAAGTTATCTACAACGGCGAAAAGATTGATTTCAAAGATAAAAACCACAAGAAAAACTTTGCTTCAAAAGTTCAGATGATATTCCAAGATCCTTATGCTTGTCTAAACCCACGTATGACAGTTGGAGAGATAATCTGTGAGGGTTGGAACTACCACAAGATGTTCACACCGGCAGAAAGACAGAAAAAGATGGTAGAGCTTCTTGAGATAGTAGGACTTAATCAGGAGCACAGCACACGTTTCCCACATGAGTTCTCAGGTGGACAGCGCCAGAGAATCGGAATAGCAAGAGCGCTTTCGATGGATCCAGAAGTTATTATCTGTGACGAGCCTATTTCAGCTCTTGACGTTTCAATTCAAGCACAGGTTATGAACCTACTTATGGATTTACAGCGTGAAAAGCAGCTGACATATATCTTTATAGCACACGACCTATTGATGGTTCGCTATATTTCAACAAATATTTTAGTTATGTACCTCGGTACAAAGATGGAGTATGGCAAATCAAACGATGTTTTCTATCGTTCAGTACATCCATATACAGAAGCTTTGTTCTCAGCGATACCTATACCAAACCCAAGAGAGGGTAAGAATCGCGAGAGAATTATGCTAGAAGGGGATATCCCATCTCCAATCAATGCGCCAAAAGGGTGCACATTCTCAACAAGATGCAAATATGCAAAAGATATTTGCCATCAGGAGAGACCTAGTAGTCGTGAAGTAGCGCCGGGACATTTCTGTGCCTGCCATTTCCCGCTACTAAAAAACCTTGACAATCCATTGCCAAACCCCGACACAAACGGGTAATTTGGTAAGGTTGTATAAAAAGTTCATTATAATTAAGGAGGAAATTCAATGAAAAAGCACGGACTTAAACTACGTGGAATTGCAGCACTTCTACTTGCTATGGCATTGTTCCTAACCGCTTGTGGCGGCGGCGATGCAGGCACAGGCGACAGCTCATCGAGCGGTGGCGAAGGTGGCGGTGAAAGCACAGGGCCTATGGTGTTTAACACTATACTCGGTGGAAACCCAACAACTCTTGACCCTGTAATGTACAGAGATGCAAATGCAAACACACCAATAGTTATGACACACGAGACACTTGTTCGTTTCGACGAGAGCGGAACAAGCTGGGAGCCAGGTCTTGCAAGTGATGTTACACACAACGAGGACTACACAGTTTGGACATTCACACTACAAGAGGGCGCTATGTGGGCTGACGGCACACCGGTAACTCCAGAAGACGTTATCCACACATTCCAAAGACCTCTAGATCCAGAGATGGCTTCACCAAACGTTAACGATTACTTCGTTATCCAGAACGCTCAGGAAATCTATGAGAGCAGAACAGAAGCTGAAGATGCAGAGCCAATCGAAGATATCTCTTACGATGAAATCGGCATCAAAGCTATCGGTGATAACCAAGTTGAGTTTACACTAGTTCGTCCAGTAGACTACTTCCTTGACTATGTTCGTACAGGTCAGTTTGCTATCGTTCAGAAAGCAGCTTCAGAGGAGCACGGTCTTCTATACGGAACTTCACATGACACAATCATGCCTTCAGGTCCATTCGTAATGGATGAGTGGCAGCAGGAAGTTTTAATAGTTCTAACAAAGAACGAAAAATACTGGGATGCAGATGCAGTTCAGGTTGAGACAGTTAACTGCAACATCATAGCTGATGCAAACACAATCATGAGCATGTACGATGTTGGCGATCTTGACTTTATGTTTATCGATCAGCCAGTTGCTGATTCAGGTAAATACGAGAACGTTCAAGTTCTTCGTAAACTTGCAACACAGATAATCCAGTTCAACAGCCACGAGACAATCGAAGGCGTTGAGACAAACTACTTTGCAAACGCTAAAATCCGTGAGGCTCTTGCTCTAACATTTGATAGAGTTGGATACTCAACAAACGTTGTTAACCAGCCAGAGGGTGCGGCTTACGGTCTAGTACCATTCGGTATGCGTGGTTCAGACGGCGGCGACTTCCGTGAGCAACAGGGCGACCTTGTTTACGATATGGCAAACTTCCCAGGCGGAACAATAGATGGTACAGAATACGCAGCTGGTAAAGAAGGCGCTATAGCTCGTGCAAACGACCTATTTGCGCAGGGTCTTGCAGAGCTTGGCAAAACAAAAGAAGATTTTGAAGCTGAAGCTGAGTTCGTTCTACCAAACTTCCCAGCAACAGTACAGAACACACAGGCTATGCAGGCTATGTGGAAACAGTACCTCGACGTTGAAGTTCTCATGAAACCTCTTGAGATGACAAACCTAATGCCTTACATCATAGGCGGAACATACCAGTGCTTAATCGGTGGTGGACCAACAGGCTCAACATACGATGCAGGTGAGTTCCTAGGCTTCATCTACAATGAGAATCAGTGGGAGAGCGAAGAGTACCGTTCAAAATGGGAAGAGATGCTACAAACATCAGGCGAAGAGAGAATAGAGCTTGTTATGGAGCTTGAGAAAATGGCTTGTGATGCTTATCTCTATATCCCTGTAACATTCTCATACAAAAACTATGTACAGAGCGAAAATGTAGAAGGACTTCGTCAGTTCAGCGTTGGACTAGAGTTCGACTATAAATATGTAACAGTTGCCTAAGTCTTAGGTAATTTTCTACCAATTATTAAGGCAAAACAGAGTTCATACTCTGTTTTGCCTAAATTATATAAGGGATAATATGAATAATATAAAAGAGTTTTATAATGCTTGTTTAAATATTGATATAACATATGGCGGTGGAATGAATTATGATAGTTCATTTTCAAATCCCGAAAACTGCCCAAAGGAAAATGCGGATCTTTTGGCGATAATCTACGATACAATTTGCAGACGAGAGATGCAAAAAAAAGCGGGTTTTAATAAAGAAATATGTGAGACCCAGAGTTTAATTAAAGGTGTTTTAGAGTACAGCGAAACGCTATCACGCAAAACACTTACAGATGCAATAGATAACGATATAAAAAGTATATCAGAAAAAACAATTTTAAATGAAATCGCAGAAAGTTGCGATAAAGATAATTTTTACAACAAAATTTTGCAAATATCAAACATTAACTTAGAATATTTACATCTCTATGGTATACCAGTTACAGATACAGAAAAAGAGATGGCGAGTTTTTGGTTTAATAGGCCACAGGAGCTTATAGAAAAACTTGCAAGACATATAAAAAATGCATTTCTGCACGGCTTTATAAGCCAGAGCAGAGATAGGGCTGGGAGAAAAAATGTCCGCCTTGTCTATGCATTAGGCCAGGAAGCTCTCGCAAAAGAAGTCGTAAGGCTTTTTGCGATAGAAGATAATATAGAAGTTATAATACTAAAGCCATCTTCGCTTGGTGTGAGCGGACAATATGCTGCGGACCACAAGTTTGACGCGCAAGTATACAGTGCAGATTGCTATCCGCTTATGCATAAGAGCTATAAAGATGCAACAGAGCAGTTTCAAGAAAAAATATCGCAAACTTGCGGATTTATAAGAATTGGCACTTTTGGCGGCGAAATAGAAAATATATCAGCTTGCAGTGATGCTTTTATACCAGAGAGTGAGCAGATTCAAGCGAGCAGAGAGTTGCAAGGCGCTAACCGCAATATAGAGGCAAGTCTGCTAAAACCCGATACACTATCGTTTTGTAGCGTTGTCTTCCCAGATTTAAGGGTTGGCAAAGAGCGCTTTGATAATATGTTTGAAGCCTTTTGTAACCTAAACACCGCAGACTCCGACCCAGTCGAGAGAATTCAGGCAGAGCTTATCGATATGCTTGATAGCTGTGAGAGGGTTATCCTCAAAGGTGGCAATGGAAACAAGACGGATATTTCTGTCAGTTTAGCGCCAATAAATAACAAGGAAAAAGAAACTCTCTTTTTAAACTGCGGAGGGGATCTCAATATTCCGCACGGCGAGATGTTCACAACGCCAAGGCTTACAGGCACAAGTGGAGTTTTGCATGTTCGCGAGATATTTCTACGAGAGAATTTCTATAAGGATTTGTATCTTCGATTTGAAGAGGGAATTGTTGTAGAATTCGGCTGCAAAAACTTTGAGAGTGATAAAGAAAACAAAGAGTATGTTTTTGATAGGCTACTCAATCGATGTGAAAAAACACCGATGGGTGAGCTTTCAATAGGCACGAACACAGAGGCCTACAAGCTTGCAAACGACTTTAATCTTTTCCCAATTCTGCCGATACTTTTAGCAGAAAAGATGGGACCACATATAGCGGTAGGGGATCCTTGTTTTGCAAGAGGAGAGGACAGCCCTGTATACAATATATATGGCGGTCGAGAGATGATTGCTCGTGAAAATGAGCTTACAGCAAAGCGCAAGACAAGCGACTGCTATGTAAACTTCCATACCGATATAACAATCCCATTTTCTGATATGGCACTTTTTGCAGGTGTTAAATCAGATGGTGAAGAGTTACCGATTATAAAAGATGGAAAATTTGTCGCTAAGTGCGCAGATAGTTTAAATAAATATCTTTAAAAATACGAAGGGGAGTTTAATATGAAAAGATTCGATATTGGTGAACTTTTTGACGGTGAGAAGTTACTCACAAACCAAACCGTTATAGTTGACGGTGAAAGTATTGTTTATATAGGTGATACTGTAAGCGGTGTTCCAGGTGGATACACAATTGATAGCACAGAAGATTTGACCGACTGCTTTGTTATGCCGGGTCTTATCGATTGCCATGTGCATGTTGCTTCAATCGGATATAAGCCAAATACTCCAGCAGAATGGTCTGCAGCAACTGTTCAGGCTATCTTAAACCTCGAGGGGCTTCGCTCTGCGGGTGTCGTAGCTTGTAGGGATCTCGGTGGAGTTGGCGCTATGACTGTTGGCATATCAAAGATGCAAAAAGATGGGAAACTCAAAGGTCTTCCAACTTTACAGTCAGCAGGTCGCTCGGTTTGTGCAACTGGCGGTCACGGATTTGGATTTTCATTTGAGGCAGACGGTGCAGATGAATTTACAAAAGCTGCTCGAACTGTTATAAAAGAGGGTTCTGATGTTGTTAAGGTTATGATGTCGGGAGGAGTTAATTCACCTGGTGAAGAGCAAGGGCCTCCTGAAGTTGAGCCTGAAGAAATAGCGGCGGCAGTTGCAGCAGCGCATGCAAGAGGGCGCAAAGTTGCAGTTCACGCACACGGAAATACAGCTATAAGACGATCAGTCGAGGCGGGTGTTGATTCAATTGAACACGGTGTTTTCAACAGCGAAGATATAGTTGATTTGATGATAGAGAAGGGGACTTTCTTAGTTCCAACACTCAGCGCACCATACTGGGCTACACTTGAAGGTATGATACAAGAGCCAGATAATCCAGACCATGCAAAATCAAGAGCGGTACTCGCAACTCACAACGATATAACTAAGAGAGCGTTTGACGCTGGAGTGAAAGTTGCTATGGGAACAGATGCAGGTTGCCCGTACAACCCATTTGAAAAAGCTTACAACGAACTTGTTTTAATGCATAATATTGGACTTAAAACAGCAGATATCCTAAAAATTGCTACTAAAAATGGCGCAGAGCTCTTATCGATGGATAATCTCGGCTCGATTGAGGTTTCAAAAGAAGCTTCCTTCTTCGCTCTTAAAAGATCGCCATTTGATGATTTCAAAGCGATTGAAGAGGATAAAGAGATTTACATTAAAGGCGAGTGTGTTAAGAAATTTAAATAAGGAGATAAGACTATGAATAAATTTATGTTTAGAATTCCAACAGAGATACATTTCGGCGGAGGAATGGTTGATAGCTTAGGAGAAAAAGTGAAATTATTTGGCGAAAACTGCCTACTTGTCACAACTCCAAAGGACGAGCCGGCACTAAGCCCACTATATACAAGAGTTATAAGTATAATGGAGAAAAGCGGAATTGCTGTCACTCATTTCGATGAGGTTGTACCGAATCCTACTGTGCAGAGCATCGAGAAAGCTATTAGCATAGTCAAAGAAAAAGGTATAACAACAATAGTTGCTGTTGGTGGCGGAAGTTCAATGGACACAGCAAAGGCGATTTCAGTATTCCACGGAATTGAAAAAATCGATTGGAATCACATGTATGATAATTTCACAAGCCCATTTGAAGATTATGAGAGCCATTGTGAGCCGATGACACTGATAACAGTGCCAACTACTGCTGGAACAGGCAGTGAGCTTACACAGGCTATGATTATAAGTGATGAAACAACAGAAGATAAGATGTGTATCTTCCATCAAAATGCATTCCCAACGATGGCGCTTGTAGACTACGAGCTTACAGCTACAATGCCTGCAAGACTTACTGCAATGACTGCATTTGATGCATTCTGCCACGCATTTGAGAGCTATGTCCGCAAAGAGGCAAGCCCAATGACAAGACTTATCGGCGAGGAGTCGATGGCGACAATTATAGATACACTTCCAAAGCTTGTGAAAAACCTCGACAACAAAGAGTACAGAGAGGCTATGAGCTTGGCTGCTATGTATTCAGGTATTTCTCTTGCAAATGCGGCGGCAACAGTACCGCACCCTCTATCAGAGATTATAGGTGGAATAGCGCCCCGAATACCGCATGGACAAGCACTAGCTTGCCTATATCCTTCGTTTATTGCTTTCCAGAAAACAAAAACACTAAAAGAAGTTGCAACTCTTGCGAGAATGCTCGATAAATCACTAAGCGCAGTTTCTGATGAAGAGGCGGCTGACAAGGCATCGGGCTTGATAGCTGAGTTCCTAAATGAAATAGGTATCGGACAGGGACTTACAGAGCTTGGTATAACAGCGGAAGAGAAAGAGAAGATGTGCAATCATTTTCTACTTGGTGTCTTACCTTTTGGAACTAAAGAAGAGCTAACTGCTGTTATGGAAGGAGCTTTTTAATGATAAAATTTTCAGAGTTCCCATATCATCGCTTAGATGACAGTGAAATGATAGGGCGCATGGAAGAGTATGCAAAAAAAATAACTGAGGCAAAGAGTTTCGGCGAGGCTTTTTACCTTCTAATTGAATCAGATTTTATCGATCGTACATTTAGAAGCTACGCTACAATTTCAGAAGCAGGGCACACAAACGATACAAGAGATAGTTTTTACCTAGAGGAAGAGAGATTTTTCGGAACAGCAAAATCTCGTTTTGATATAGCAATATCTAAGAGAAATAAAGCTGTTTTAGAGAGTCCTTATAAAGATGATTTTAAAAAGCGTCTTGGAGAAGAGTTTTTTAGAAGTGGCGCACTAAGACAAAAAATTGTTTCAGAAGCAGCACTTGCAGTTATGGATGAAGAGAGCGAGCTCTCTGAGCAGTATTCTGTTATGATGTCGCAGATTACCTGTGATGTTGACGGCGAGAGAATGACCTTACCACAAGTTGCAAAGCTTGGCAATAGCTCTGACAGAGCTGTTCGCGCAAAATACAACAAAATAGCTGAGAGTGCTATGATGCCTCTTGGTCCAAAACTTGACGATCTATACGATAAGATGGTTGCGAAAAGGCACGAGATAGGAAAAATAACAGGTTTTGACAGCTATACCGATTACTGCCTGTGCAAACACGGCAGAACAGGTTACGGCAGAGAGGAACTTGCGGCTTTTGCTAAAAGCGTAAAAGAAAATATCGTGCCGATTGCGGCAAAGCTTGTTTCAGAGCAGAGCCAGCGCCTCGGTCACGAGATTAAATTCTACGATGAGGGAACACTATTTGTCGGCAAAGAGGTTGAGGTTAAAAAAGAGCTTCTACCGGCATATGATAAAATCTTTAGTGCACTTTCACCTGAAACTAAAGTTTTCTATGACGAGCTTCGCTCACGTGAGTTTTTCGATTTAGAGCTTCGTGAGGGCAAAATAAATGGTGCATACTCAAACTTTGTGCCACTATGCAATATGCCGTTTATTTTTGAAACATACAATGCAACTGCTGGTGCTGTGAAAACTTTTGCGCATGAGTGTGGACATGGACTTCATTCGTTTATGCACAGAGGTGAGGCGGTATTTGGCACCTGTTCACCGTCATCCGATATCTGCGAAACCCACGCTATTGCAATGGAGTATTTTATCTGGGAACAGCTTCCACACATCATCGATAAGGAAGATATCCCGCTATACTGCTATCGTCAGCTAAAGGATGCACTACAGTTTATACCATATGGAACAGCGGTAGATGTTTTCCAGACAACTGTATATGATAATCCAGATATGACTCCAGAGGAGAGAAGAGCTCTTTGGAAGGATTTGGAGAGCCAGTTCACACCTTGGAGAAGCTATGAAGAAGGGTTGTTCCTTGACGAGGGAAGACTCTGGCAAAGACAAATTCACGTTATGAAATGGCCGTTCTACTATATCGACTATGTACTTGCACAGGTAACTGCGCTCCAGTTCTGGGCACTTGACAGCGAAAACCACGAGCTTGCTTGGGATAAGTATATGACCTTTATCAAAGATAGCGGACGTTATTCATTCTCAGAGATGCTTGAGAGAGCTGGCATGAACTCGCCGTTTGAGAAAAACACATTAAAAGACCTTGCTGATAAAGTTTTAGCGTTTTTAAATACGCTTAATATCTAAGGGGGATATGATGAAAACAATTCTTAAAAATGGTACCGTTTTTACAATGGCGAGCGATAGCGAAACAGTTTGCGATATAGCGATTGAAAACGGCAAGATAACAGCGGTTGGCAAGATTGAAACATCAGCTGACGATAAAGTTATAGATTGTACAGGTAAATTCCTGTTCCCGGGTTTTATCGATTCACACTGCCACATAGGTCTTTTCGGAACTGCTATGGGCGAGCGTGGAGTTGATGGAAATGAGCGACTTTCTGCAAATATGGCACAGCTCCGTGGACTTGATGGAATTAACCCGTTTGATAAAGAGTTTCAGGTAGCTTATGAGAGCGGTGTTACAACCGTTTCAACAGGCCCTGGAAGCGGTCATCCGATAAACGGAACATTCGTCACAATGAAAACTTTTGGAAAAGATTTCGAGAGTCAGGTAATTGATGAGAATGCCGCAATGAAGATGGCGTTTGGTGAGAATCCGAAAAGCGTTCAGTCACCGGGTTCACCTTCAACTCGAATGGGTACCGCTGCAATTATCAGAGAAGCGCTATTTAAAGCGAAAAGATACCATGAGGATAAAGAAAAGGCAAGGGCAGAGGATAAGCCACTACCCGGGTTTGATTTAAACCTCGAAGCGCTTGAGAAGGTAGTTACCGGAGAGATGCCAGTTAAGATGCACGCGCACAGAGCAGACGATATTTTAACCGCACTTCGAATTGCAAAAGAGTTTGAGCTTGATGTAACTATAGAGCACGCGAGTGAAGGATATTTAATCCCTGAGAGCCTCGGATACGCAAAAGGTGTTATTATAGGGCCTTTCCAAGGATTCCCACATAAAATCGAGCTTACAAATTTATCGGTTGATTCGGGCAGAGTGCTATATGAAAATGGCGTTACATTCGCTATTATGTCCGACCTACCAGCGGGGCACGTTTCCGATATTATATATCTTGCAGGCTCTTGTATGAGAGCAGGACTTCCGATGATAGAAGCACTAAAAGCAATAACGATAACCCCTGCAAAGCTTCTAAAAATTGATGATAGAATAGGTTCTATTGAAGTCGGTAAAGATGCAGATATAACAGTATATACAGCAAATCCAATATGCGAAGTTGGCGCAAGATGCACTATGACAATTGTCGACGGTGTTATTGCCCATCAGATATAATTAATTGTTAATTAAGAAAAGGAGAAAAAATATGAAACACATTAAAATTGCCGCAGGTCTTGCACACGTAAGTTATGCTAGAATTCTTGACCGTGCTCTTGAAGCTGACAGAGCAGGTGCTGACTACATCCATTCAGATGCCGCAGATATGCACGACCTTAAAAATATGCAGCTAATGGGCGGACACCAGATTATCGAAGGTCTTCGTGAGGAGATAACAAAGCCTATCGAGTGCCATATCTACACAGAGGTTTGTGACAGACTATTTATCGAGAAAATTGCCGCTGCAGGAGCTACAATGCTTGTTTTACCAGCTGAGCATTTTATCGGCGCACAGCTTGCATATATCATCGCTTACTGCCGTGAGTTCGGTATGAAAATAGGTCTAACACTTGGTTGTTACACACCGCTATGCTTTGTTGATGAGTCAATATATGACATAGACAGACTACACATCGTTCTACACGGTGTTGAGAAGACTGACGGTAAGGATAACTGGGACTGGAGAAGAAGTTCAATTGATCTTATCAAACGCGCAAGAAAAATGATCGATGAGAAAAACCCAGAGTGTGAGCTCGCTGTTGACGGCGGACTTCGCTATAACAATATGGATGCCGTTGTTGAATGTAACCCTGATGTTGTTATCCTATCATCAGCTATATTCAAAGATCCAGATGGTATTACTGCTGGCGTTCAGAAATGCCGTAAAGCATTAGATGAAGCAGCTGCAAAATACGGTTTAGAGTAATAGGTAAGCTTTATGATAATAAAAAAAGAAGAGCTTCGTAGCAACGTTACGCAAAACGCAAAAGATGGTATCGGCGACTTTCACACAACCCATATAATGGAGGCTGAGCATTTTCTTGGCAGTGGCAGACTTTATGCAGTCTGTACACTTGCACCGGGAAACTCAGTAGGCGCTCACACCCATCATGGAGAAACTGAAGTTTACCATATACTAAGTGGAACAGGCACTCTTATAGAGGGTGGCGTTGAAACTGTTATGAATCCAGGGGATATCAATATAACAGGTGATGGTGGCGACCACAGCATTATAAACACAGGTAGCGAGGATTTAGTTTTTGTAGCACTTATTTTGTATAACAATGCAAAATAATATATAATCAATTTTTATTTAAGGAGTTTTATAAATGGAGAGAAATTTTCAAACAGCAGAGCCGTTTCGCATTAAAATGGTAGAGCCAATTGCGAAGACAACAAGAGAGTACAGAACAAAAGTGCTTGAGGAAGCTCAGTACAATGCATTCCGTATTCGTGCTAAAGACGTTTATGTTGACTGTCTAACTGACTCAGGTACAAGTGCGATGAGTAGCCATCAGTGGTCTGCTATGATGCTTGGTGACGAGAGCTATGCAGGTTGTGAGAGCTTCTACCGCCTACAGGCATCAGTTCGTGATGTATTCGGTATGCCAAATGTTCAGCCTACTCACCAAGGTCGTGCCGCTGACTACATCATGGCAAGATACTACGCTAAAGAGGGTAAATACGCTGTTGGTAACATGCATTTTGATACATTCCGTGGAAACGCAGAGATTTTGGGCGCTATTCCTGCTGACTGTGTAATCGATGCTGGTCTTGACTCAACTAGTGAAGCACAACCTTTTAAAGGCGATATCGATCTTAATAAAGTTCAGAGAATACTTGATGAGAACGGCGAGGGTTCAATCTCGGTTATCATCATCACAGTTACCTGTAACAACAACGGTGGACAACCTGTTTCAATGAAAAATATCCGTGAGGTAAGTGAGTTTGCTAAAAAACACAACATCCCAGTTGTTATAGATGCTGCTCGTCTAGCTGAGAATGCATACTTTATAAAAACTCGTGAGCCAGGATTCGAAAACAAAGAAATTCGTGAAATCACAAGAGAGATGTTCTCATATGCAGAAACTGCAACAATGAGCTCGAAGAAAGACGGTCTTGTTAACATCGGCGGACTAATAGTTACAAGAAATGAAGATTTCTTCCTACATGCAAATCAGATGGCAATCGTCCACGAAGGATTTATCACATACGGCGGACTTTCAGGCCGCGATATGGATGCTCTTGCAGTTGGACTTCAAGAGGTTGTTGACGAGTCATACCTTGAGTACCGCACAGAGCAGGTTAAATACCTTGGCGATAAGCTAATGGAGCGCGGGATTGAGATTATTAAACCAACAGGCGGACACGGTGTTTATGTTGATGGACGCAAATTCTTCCCACACATCCCACAACACGAATTCCCATCACAGCGTCTAGTTGTTGCTCTATACCAAGAAGCTGGTATCCGTGCTTGTGAGCTCGGTGCTTGTGCATTCGGAAGTAAAGACAAAGTAACAGGCGAGCCTATCTGGCCTGAGCTTGAGACAATGCGTATCTGTGTATCACGCCGTGTTTACACAAATGCTCACCTTGACTGTATCGTTGAGGCTCTTGACTATATCCACCAGAACAAAGAAAGCTATAAAGGCATGAAGCTTGTATACGAAGGACCAATAACATCACTTCGTCACTTCACAGCTGGTTTTGAACTACTAAAATAATAAACCAATTAAACTATCGGTCATTTGACCGATAGTTTTTTTTATGTTATTATTTTTTTGATAGTATTTAAATAAATGCCTATACTAGTTTGTAAAACAATTATTATCATAATGAAAGAATATAAGGAGTTTATATGAATTTTAAAGAGCTTGCATTAAAAAGGGAGAGTACCCGAAAATATACAGATAAAAAGGTGAGTAGAGAGGATGTTATATCTATTCTGCAAACAGCTCTGTTATCACCATCAGGCTGCAACTCACAGCCATGGAGATTTATAGTGGCGGACGGAGATATGGGCGCAACAATGCACGAGTGCATTATCGATGAAAAATACTCAATAAACAGATGGACTCCTGATGTTTCGACATATATTATCGTCTGCGAAGAAAAGGTTACTTTGATGAAAAGCCTTACTTGCGATAGCCAGTACTACGCTGATTTTGATCTCGGTGGCGCAACATCTGCAATCTGCTATGCGGCGGCGGACCTCGGTATCGGCAGCTGTATTTTAGGGTTGTTTAACGAGACAATGATAAGAGAGCGCTTTAAAATTCCAGCTGAAACAAAGATTAGAATGCTTGTAGCTTTAGGGTACAGTGCAAATGAAAAACCTATTAAAAAGAGCAGACGAGAGTTTTCAGAGAAATGCTCATTTAACGAGTATTAAAAATTTCGACGGGGTTAGTTATGATGAAAAATTATAAATTCAAATATGGAAAAGGCTATATCGACTTTCCAATAGACAGCGAGTATGTCAAGGCAGAGCTTTCTGGCAAAGAAACGCCGGCAATAGATGATATAGGAGCAGAGGTGAAAAAATCGCTCGATAATCCGGTAGGTCTGCAGCCGCTCTCAGAGTGGGCGAAGAAGGGCGATAAAATAGCACTTATTGTTTCGGATATGACGAGATTTTGGATGCGTCAGGATTTAGTCGTACCGCATGTTGTCGACTATCTATATAATATCTGCAAAATTCCATATAGCGATATGATTATTGTTATAGCGACTGGCACTCACTTTGCAGGGACAGATGAGGATACAAACACACTTGTAACCGCAGATGTTGCGAGCAAAGTTGAGGTTATTTATCACGACTGCGAAGACCCCGACCTTACATATATCTGCACTACATCGAGAGGTACGGTGCTTTCAGTCAATAAAGAAGTTGCAGTGCGCAAAAACATTGCAATCGGCGCTTGTACACAGCATGTTATGGCGGGATTTGGCGGTGGGCGCAAGAGCATACTGCCTGGTGTCGCTTCAATGGAGGCTATAAAGCAAAATCACGCACACTCACTCGACCCACTAAATGAGCGCTCAAATCCACTTATAGGAAACTCAAAACTTGAAAATAATCCGCTACACCTCGATATGATGGAAGCGGCAGCTGCAATAGAGCATCTTTTTACTGTGAATCTTGTTATGAACCCCGATATGAAGTTATCACATATCTTTTCAGGGCATTTTGAAAAAGCGTGGCTACTTGGTTGCAAACAGGCGGACGATGCTTATCAAGTTGAAATTGACGAGCAGGCAGATATTATTATCGCTTCTTGCGGTGGGTTTCCTAAAGATATCTCACTATATCAAGGTAGCAAAAGCATTGATAATTTAGAGAGTGGGCTTAAAATCGGCGGAACACTTGTTTTGATAACTGAGTGTCCCGATGGCGGCGGCCCGCCTGATTATTTTGATTGGCTAGCTCCCCTTAAAAACGGGGATTTGGATAAAGAGCTCAGAGCGGACTTCACAATCCCCGGGTATATCTTCTACCTAAACTGCGAGCAGGCAAAAAGATATAGAATTATTCTCCTCTCAACCCTTAACAAAGATGATGCAAAAGCTATGGGTATAGAGGTTTACAGCGATGTTGAGAGCATATTAAATGCGGTTGATTTCGCGGGCAAGAGCATTTTTGTTGTAGAGAACGCGGGGACGGTTATTCCGAAGGTTGTGAAGTAGCTCTTTCAATAAAAGATGAATTTAACGTTTGC